>CAIWTR010000626.1 GCA_903915615.1 uncultured Armatimonadota bacterium | reverse complement strand
GGGAACGGGGAGTCGTTGTTGATACCGCGGAGCTCAGGTTCCGGTGTGTAGCTGTAGTCGGCATAGACGCCCCACTGGCGCATGTCGGCGAAGTAGGCTGCGATGCTGTAGAAGTCCTTTGCCGAAAAGGGATCGTACTTGTGGTCGTGGCACTCAGCACAGGCGATGGTAGATCCAAGGAAAGCGCTGCCCACCGTACGGACGCGGTCCGCGGCGTACTTTGCGAGGTATTCACCGGGTTGTGCGCCACCCTCACGCGTGACCATATTAAGGCGATTGAAGCAGGTTGCGGTCCGGGATGCATCCGATGCATTTGGAATCAAGTCCCCGGCCAGCTGGTCGCGCACAAAGGTGGTGTACGGCATATTGACTTTGAAGGCATTAATGACCCAGTCGCGGTATGGCCAGGCATTGTGGTTTTGGTCGCCGTGGAAGCCAACCGTATCTGCGTAGCGGACTTGGTCGAGCCACCAGACGGACATCCGCTCAGCATGCGCATCCGATGCCAGCAAGCGGTCAATATAGGAGGCGTAGGCCTTCTTCGTTGGGTTTGCTGCGTAAGCCTTGATGTCATCCGGGGCTGGAGGAAGCCCGGTTAGATCAAGTGAGACGCGGCGTATCAAGGTGACCGGGTCGGCTTCTGGTGCTTGGAGTAGGCCTAGCTGTTTATGACGCTGATTGAGAAAGGCATCGATTGGGGTGGTGCCTGCAGTTGAACTTGGTACAGCGGGCTTTACGACAGGTGTGTAGGCCCAGTGCGGTTCGTACTTCGCGCCAGCGAGGAGCCATGCCTTGATGGTTTCCTTTTGTGCTTTTGACAGCGGCTTATGCGCGCCGGGTGGCGGCATGAGCAGGTCTTGGGATGTTTGTGTAATCCGGTTCCACACAGAGCCTTTCAGGGTGCCGGGGACAATGGCTTTCTGCCGGATGGCTTCATCCTGGATGTCAAGGCGCAGGCCAGATTTTCGCTTGGCGCTGTCAGGCCCATGGCATGGGAAGCAGGTATCCGAAAGGATAGGGCGGACATCCCGGTTGTAGAGGGGGATGCTTGGTTTCTGTGGCGCTTGTTTGGGTGGTGCGACGGCGAGTGCAGCGATGGTTGTTATGAGCGGCATACAACCGGCGAGCAGCCGTAAGGTCAATCCGGAGTTACGCATATCCCCGATGTTGTACCATTGAATCGAGGGTACTCAAAATACTCAAAAGTGCCGCCTTGGGGAATCCAGGGCATTAAAGGAATTCCGCGAAATAATGGATATTGCATCCCTTTTCCGTCTAGATGAAAAGCGTGTTCTGATCACTGGGTCCAGCAGTGGAATCGGTCAGCTTCAGGCGCTCGCCATGATCAGTGTCGGGGCTCGTGTGGTGGTACACGGGTCGAATCAGGCGAAGATTGATGAGACATTGCAGCTGCTCGGTGCTGCCGGCGGAGAGGCGCACGGTGTGTGTCTTGCGCTCGATGGCTCACGCTCAAATGCGCAGGACCTCGTCCGGCAGGCTGCAGAGCTCCTCGG
>CAIWTR010000625.1 GCA_903915615.1 uncultured Armatimonadota bacterium | reverse complement strand
GTGGTGATGTAATCCGCATCCTCATCGCATCCACGTTAGGCATCGCCGGCTGCATCATCCCCGGCGGCGTGATGATCATAAACCCTAATGAGTCCCGTGTCCTCGTCCTCTTTGGCAAATACAATGGCACCGTCTCCAAGGATGGCTTTTGGTTTGTCAATCCCTTCACCAGTAAGAAGACCATTTCGCTCCGCGCACGTAACTTTGAAACCGCCAAGCTCAAGGTTAACGACTCACAAAGCAACCCCATCGAAATCGGCGCCATCGTGGTCTGGAAAGTCAGCGACCCCGCGGAAGCCCTCTTCCAAGTGGATGACTACGTACGCTACGTCAATGTCCAGAGCGAGTCAGCCCTCCGCGCCGTCGCTGTGCAATACCCCTACGATGCCCATAAGCCCGGCGAACACGCCCTCTCAACACATACATCCGAGGTCAGCGCAGCCCTCGAGCGCGCCCTCGTCGAGAGCCTCGCGAAAGCCGGCGTCGAAGTGATTGAGGCCCGCATCAGCCACCTCGCGTATGCACAGGAAATCGCCGCCGCGATGCTGCAGCGTCAACAAGCAAGCGCCGTCGTCGCCGCGCGAACGCTAATCGTCGAAGGCGCTGTTGGGATGGTTGAGCTCGCGCTGGATCGCCTGAATGAACGCGGCGTGGTAGCACTAACCGACACACAAAAAGCGGACATGGTCAGCAACCTCCTGGTCGTCCTCTGCTCGGACCGACCGACGCAGCCCACGGTGAATGCAGGTTCATAGAGACTGACATTTATAAATTCGTGTGACAAACAAATGCCCGACTGGTTCACACCAGCCGGGCATTTCTGTATCTAAAGCGCCGCGCTTAGAAGCGAAGACCAACGGTTGCGCTCAGGCCATTTGACAGGCTAGTCCCCGTGTACGTATAAGCCATTTCGGCAAAACGCCCTCGGTTGTCCATGCGCCCAACCATCGCCTTGCCACCAAAATTGGTAACGCCGGTTGTCGATGTCGATGATGTTGACTGCGCCGCAGACATCTCATCAAACCGCTTGTACTCCGTTCGGTAGATGCCAAGCCCTAATCCAACGTAGTTCTGACTACCTGTGTCATCCCCCATCAGCTTACGTACCGTGTACGTAATCCCCATCGCGTGGGCGCTATTCCCATGCTTTGTGTGCAGCTGAGTATCGACATCTATACCCGTCATCGTGGATGTACCCGCGCTGTGGTTTATAAAGTACGAAAATCCGCTGATCACATCCACGTTTTTCCAGTCCCGCATATTGTTATCAAGCGGCACACCAACACCCAAACGCACCGCAAATGCACCATGCGTGCTCTGAGCGTTCACCGCAGGAGCCACAGCCAAGCCGATGCCTACGATGGCAACGATACCGACATAGTGGGAAACATTCATAGAAACCTCCTGATGCAAAGCATCCCTGTAACGATTTGATTATCACGCTGATAACCGACATCCGATGTAGGTCTTCCGGCGGATTTACTTCCATGCAAACATCCTAAAGTCAGTCAAATACGATTCAATCTGCCTCCTGCGGACATGACTTTTTAGTGATGCTTGCCATCCACATCATCCGACCTGTAATGTACACACATCAGGAGCACCCGGATGTCAAACAAACTCGCACTTACACCCCCGATGGGCTGGAATAGCTGGAATGCCTTCGAGCAGAAAATCGATGAAAAGCTGATTCGCGACACCGCGGATGCGATGGTCACATCCGGGATGCGAGACGCCGGCTACAACTACCTCGTCCTCGATGACGGCTGGTTGCAAAAAGAGCGCACATCCAAAGGCGAGCTGATCGGCGACCCCACCAAGTTTCCAAATGGGATGAAAG
>CAIWTR010000624.1 GCA_903915615.1 uncultured Armatimonadota bacterium | reverse complement strand
GGCTCAACCAACAGATTCGTAACCATCAACTCGCCGTTGGTGGGCAGATTGTTCCATCGACGAGAATCCGGTTAGAATGCATACACCTGTCGCTTCGGGGAAGGTTGGACATTTCTATGAGTGTAGACCGCAATGTTTGGATTTACGGTACGGGATTATTGATCATCGTCGGTGGATGCTTTGCCATCGGTTACACGGTACTGCCGACGAAACCAGCTTTTGGCACAAAGCAGGCCACAGCCATCCCAACACCAAACATCGAGCCTGCCCCCGCCCCCGAGCCCATCGCGGAACCAAGTGTGCCTAAGCTGGTGATCGAAGACATCACGGCTGAAAAGGCCGCAACGTCAAAATCACCCGATGAACCAGTCGCTTCCGAGCCGGATACATCATCGACATCCCCAGAAGAGCTGGACATCAAAGTCGACACAACGAAGAAGACAGATTCTCCAGATGCGTATACTGATGCACCTCCCGTGGATCCGCCGGCGACAACCGTCATACCGGATTCCGATAAAGCTTCGAAGCCTATCCGTGCGCAGAAACCATCCCCTCCTGTGACCCAGCCAAAAACTGGGGCGAAGCCTGACATAACACCTCCACCGATCGATGAATCAGTGGCCTTGTTCCGGGTTCGCATCAATGCCATAAAGCCATCCAGAAACGATGCAAATGCCATGGTTACGGAGCTCAAGGATAAAGGCTTTTCGGCGACGATCTTGCCGCTGGCAGGCGGCTTTGTCGTCCAGACGGGAGCGTTCAAGGATCGTAAAAGTGCCGAGGCACTTCAGCGTTCCCTAACAGATAACGGCTACGACACCAGCATCACGAACTGAGATGGCTAACAACTCGGAATGAGCGGTGTCATAGCGACGTGCGTTCGCAGTGTCAGACTGCTGGTGTTACCAAGTGGCGGTAGTTGATCTTGCAGTGTCGAATCAGCGATTCAAAAAGCCAGTTCCCGCGGTCAAAGCTACTAAAACGTATCTTTCCCAGTTGCTCAGTTAGACTTGTGTCCAGAGGCACAAAAAGCCATGCTACCGAGCGACGGGTTTTGCGGGGTCCTAATCGTCGTGCCTAGTTGACATTAATGAGGATGCCAAATGCGCTCACGGTTGTGTTGCGTGCTTCGAGAAACCTGCGCTTTTGGTGCCAGCGCTACTGGTACGTATATTCCCTAGTTGCTCAGTCAGACGAGAGTCCAGACGCACAGAAAGCCATGCGACCTAGCGACGGGTTTTGCGCGGATCCAAGGCATCCCGAAGCCCATCCCCAAGGAAGTTGAGCGCGATGACCGTCAGGCTCAACATCGTTGCCGGAACAATCACCAAACGCGGCTCTGACTTGTAGTAGTCAAGCGCATCGTTGATCATTCGTCCCCAGCTAGGCATCGGTCGCTGCACACCAATTCCAAGATAGGAAAGAGTGGCCTCGGCCAAGATGACGCCTGCAGCATCAACGGTGACAGCAACGATGATAGGCGACACTAGGTTCGGCAAAATGTGATGCAGGAGAATCCGGCCGTGACCCGAGCCAATACTGCGTGCAGCATCCACGAACTCACGCTGCCGAAGCGCAACAACTTGTCCCCGCACCAGACGTGCTAGAGGCGGCCAGCCGGTTACGCCAAGACTGATAACAACGAGCATCGCCGATGTCTCTGGACGCGAGCTGGTGGCTCCAAGCGTGCCAAGCAACAAAATCGCTAGGAGGACATCTGGGAATGCAAGAAGCACATCGGTGACCCGCATTAGCAGGCTGTCAATCCATCCACCACGGTAACCGGCAATCAGGCCCACCGTTAGCCCAAGGAAGACAACGACGCACTCGACGCTCACGGCGACCATCAGGGAAATGCGGGCACCTACGAGCACACGGGTCAGGATGTCGCGACCGAGGTCATCCGTGCCGAGGATGTGTTTGCCGCCGGGCGGAAGCAAGCGGGAATCCGGAAGCTGCTGTTCGTAGCCAAATGGTAGCAACATCGGGACGAACGCTGCAGCGAGAACTAGCAGTGCCAAAAAGATGATACTGGCGAGGGCGATTTTGTTTGCAGCGATACGCTGCCATGTTTCCCGTGGAGTCATCTCAAATCGCCTTCTGGTCCGATACCCGGGCGCGTGGATCGACAAAGCCCTGGAGGATATCCACGATCAGATTTACGCCGACAAAGATTCCAGCAAGCAGCAGTGCGAGACCTTGGATGACCGGGTAATCGCGAGCAGTAATCGCCGTGATGCTTTGGTTGCCGATTCCCGGAATCGTAAAAAAGGTCTCAACAACAAATGACCCGCTAAGCAGGTATCCAAAGGTTGTTCCAGCGACCGTCAAAATGGGTGAGAGCGCATTGCGCAAGGCATGCTTGAAGAGAACACCAAGCGGCCGTACACCCTTCGCCCGTGCGGTGCGTATAAAGTCCTGGCTAAGGACATCCAGCATCGCCGAGCGTGTGAGACGTGCAATCAACGCGCTTGACCGTGCAGCGAGCACTACGGTTGGCAGTATGAATGTCGCTGGGTCAACAATGCCCTCTTGCAGAGAGAATCCACCCACTGGTAGCCATCCCATCCGCACTGCGAGCACAAGTGTCAGCACAGGAGCCAGGACAAAGCTTGGCGTCGCGACCCCGAGGAGGGCAAATGCCATCGCAAAGCGGTCAATCCAAGAGTTGTGCTTGATTGCTGCAACGACGCCCAGTGGGATTCCCGTAAGGAGAGCAAGCCCAAGCGCGGACACTGCAAGAATGGCCGTGTTTGGAAACCCACGCGCGATGAACTCCGTCACAGGTTCCTTCGTTTGGTAGCTCCGCCCAAAGTCACCCTTTGTCACAACGGCAACCACATACTTACCGTAGCGTTCCAATGGCGGACGGTCGAGTCCCCATTCATGCCTGACACGCGCTTTCGCCTCAGGTGCTGCGCGCTGCCCAAGAATAATATCGACGGGGTCAGCCGGCGAGAGATAAGCCGCGAAAAACACGAGGAAAGAAATCGCCAGCAGAGTCGGCACAGCGAGTCCCAGGCGCGTCAGCACATAACGAAGCATCAGAGAAGCCTATTCGACCGATGTCGTCTTATGCGGCAAGTGGCCCATTAGAGAATCCTTGATTCCCTTTACCCATGGCTTTACGAGCTCAAGGTCCTTCTGGAAGTAGATTGGAACCCAAGGCGCATCATCCACCACAAAGCGTTCTGCCTTGGCGTACAACGCCATCCGCTTCGTCGCATCCCGCTCACTGTCAGCAGCAGCACACATCGCGTCGTACTCTTTGTTCGTATAGCCCGTGCGGTTTTCCGGTGAACCCGATGTCAGCAAAAGGCTAAGGAAGTTCTGCGGATCGAGGTAGTCGGCACTCCAGCGCATGTGGAAGAGGTCGATTTCCTTGTTGTCGGTGGCTTTGAGGAATGTCCCCCACTCCATCTCACGGAGTGTCACCGGGATACCAACTTTGCTGAGCTGTTCCTTCATCACTTCGGCAGCCTTTGCAAGGTCGGTTTGCTTCTCACGGAAACTCAACACAAGCGGCGGAAGGCCTTTGCCACCAGGATAGCCCGCAGCCGTCAGCAGCTCGGATGCCTTTGCAGGGTCAAACGGCAGCCCTTTGAAGTTTGCATCATAGCCAGGAAGCCCTTCAGGAAGCACACCTTCAGCACGCTTGTTGATGCCAAGGAGGACTGTCTTGATGATGGCATCCTTGTCCACTGCGTGGGCAACTGCCTGACGCACCCGCTTGTCCTTGAATGGCGCGTAGTGTGTCTGGTTCAGACCGAGGTAGAACGTGGCTGCACGGCCAAATGTCTGAATCTCGCCGGAAACCTTGGCATCCGCCTTGTCACGCTCGTAATCACCCTTTTCGAGGGTTACGATGTCGAGCTGGCCAGCATCATAGCGGTTACGTGCCGTCTTGGCATCGAGGATGATAGGTCGCTCAATCTTCTTCAGCTTTGGTGCGCCTGCCCAGTAATCAGCATTCGCATCCAATGTGACCTTACCTTGGCGAACATAGCTGCCGAGCTTATACGGGCCGCTTCCAACAACATTGGTTGCCGTGATCGTAAACGCACCCTCGATTTTTTCGCCCTTCTCAACTTCAGTCTTGTCGAGTGCATACGCTGTAGGGAATGTTAGTTTCCCAAGGAAGTAGCTGCGCGGTGCTGTGATCGTAATCGCGATGTGAGTGTCATCGATGACCTTCACACCAGCAAGCGCAGTGGCCTTACCGGCGGCATATTCTTTGGCCCCGACAATGTCATCGAGATAGTTCATCGCTACCGGCGATGCCAGCTTTGGATCAAGTGAACGAGAAATCGCGTAGGCATAATCACCAGCGACTATCGGCTTACCGTTTTGGAACTTCACACCAGAGCGCAGCGTAAATGTGTACGTCTTGCCATCTGGGGAAACATCCCACTTCTCGGCGCCAAGCGGAACGACTTCATTGCTGTCATTCCAGCCCACCAAGCCCTCATATATGTTGTGCAGGAGGTCGATGGTCGGGCCATCCGTCACAAGCGCTGGGTCAAGCGTAGTTGGTTCTGCGGTGAGCGCATAGCGAAGCACTCCTGGAACCTTGCCACCTCCAGCGTTTCGGCCGGGGCATCCACTGAGCATCACACCGGATGAAAGTGCTATCAGCGAGATCACGGATGCAGAAAGGACGGATTTACGGGTCAAAAAGACTGGGTTTGGCATGACCCGCAATTATAGCACGCTACTCCGCCGCCGCGTTTCTAAGGCAAGCTGTATTAGATGGGTAGTCGAAATCACAGAACGAGCATAGTCTTTGGAAACTGCCATTGAACGTTTCTGTAAATTGGACGCTTCACACTACGCCACAATAAGCAGATTGGATCAACAACTCCGCCGCCACGATTCCCTGATTTCAGATGGAATGATGCGCTAAACTTCGCGGAATTCAGCCATGAGATCAGAAAAAAAGTCTGAACCTACATTGATTACGATGGGATGAGCGTCTACCTGAAAGCACGAACGCCCAATGTTACTCCGCTGCTGCGATTCCAAGTCGAGGCGCATCAAGCAGACTAATCAGCTCTTGCAGCTTCACCTTACGCTCTGAAAGGCGCTGTGACTCTTTGGCGGTTCGCTGCTGCTGGGAAACGACAACTGCTTCCTGCTTCTCAAGATTCACCTTACATTGATCGTAAAGGAGGCGGGTCTGCTCTTGCCGTTCCTTTAGCTTACGCTTGAATGGATTCGTGATTGAGTAGGCATGGAGCTCAAACCCACCCTCTTTGGCCTCTGTTTCTATACTTTTCACAGAATTCAACCAGTAATCCCGCTCTTTGATTGCTCCAGCAACCAACCTGTCCAGCCGGGAGAGCTCTTTCTCCGTCGTCGCCAGCTGACCCGTCAGGAAGTCCATTGCTGCCAGCGTCACGGCATCCAGTTCCGATGCATCCTGCCCAGGCGCAAACCGGTCTGCGAGCAGCCTCAAGCGGTTTGCATCCTCGATGATTTCTTCTGGAACACGTAAATCGAGGCTTGTTGTTACAGTTTCGCAAATGGTAATCAGCGCAGACAGCCGCGCACTCCATTCACTCCTCAACTGAAGCCCCTGTTGCACCGCTTGCTGAACAGCCGCCGCCATAGAAGCTGCTACAGGTGAATCGGGCTGCGCCACGATAACCATCAATGCTTCGAACACTTGCGGATGACGCGTCAACTGCCCAAGATAATCTGGGTACCGGCCATCGTGGATGAGAATCGCCTTTCCACCCGGCAGCCCCGCAAGGCTGTTTTGAACCGATGTATCCAGCGCTCCAGAACCCTCGAGTATCGTCATCATCAATCTGGCGTAGTGCAGAACATCTGTTTCAATCCCACGCAGAAGCCGCTGTGCATGGTAAAAGCACTCAGCCACCTTGGCTTGCGGCTCACCAGCGGCTTCGGCAATCCATCCGAGCTCG
>CAIWTR010000623.1 GCA_903915615.1 uncultured Armatimonadota bacterium | reverse complement strand
CGAATACACCGTCGAAATTTCATCCGCGAATGGACAGATTGGCCCTTATGCATGGGAATCTGTCGTCGGAAAGGTCCGCGACTTCACGGTCATTTCAACACCGGATGGTATCAACCTTTCGCCAGGACGCATTGGTGCGCTTGAGGTGCGGGCAACGCGGCGGGATGGCATTTCAGAGCCAATTACGGTTACCGTCCGCAACCCTCCGAGTTGGCTGCGGGTTATACCAGCGGTGATTCCTCCGGATCACGACAGGGCGATGCTTATCCTGGAGGTTGCCGGGGATGCGCCAACGGGTGGTGCTGAGATCATCTTGGATGCGACGACAGAGGTTCCGGATGACACGAATCCGGATGAATGGATTGAGCTACGTCGGCGTGTACGTCCACAGGAGATTTACCGCGCGCTGAACAACAACACGCGGACAGTCGAACGCGATGCGGCGTATATCGGGGTCACCGCTGAGCAGACGCCATTTTCCCTGCTGCTTGAGGATAGCAATTCCGTCATCATCAAGCCAAACGGAGAAGCCGAGGTACGCGTCAAAGTGATACGTAGTTCAAACTACGGAGGCGGTGTTTTGGTCCAGTTCCAGGGGCTTCCGCCGGGTATTGATCCGATTCCATTTGTACAGTTCGTCCCACCCGGGCAGGCTACGGCAACATTTAAGCTGCGTGCGAATGGCGGGGCGGGATTTCTGACCAAGCGTCCGGATACCGATGTCCCCCCGTTTCAGTTTGTTTTCGTTGGGCACACAGGTGGAGCGGACAGTATTTTCCCGTATCAGTCATCGCTTCCGGTTCAGATTATGGGCCCGAAGACGAGCATCGAGTTGAACCCAACACCAAAGAAGAAGCGTATTCGGAAAGGCTAGCGGGCTGTTGACATCCTCCTCCTTAAGCCGGGCTAATTGGGGAGGGTGGCTGCTACCTGCTATGATGGGTGAAATCCCTCACCCATGAGAAGATATCACTAGTAATATGTTGTTTGTTTCCTTTGCAGGCGCTGCGTAATGCGTCACTCCTCTCCAATCACCAGCAACGCTCCACAACTTGCGTACACTCTGATTTCAGATGTGACATCCCTTGCACGATCTATCGAGCTTTGGACGCAGGACACGGTCACGGACCGCAGAATTGCAATCGATACTGAGTTTATTCGTGAGCGGACGTATGCCCCAGTGTTGGAAATGGTGCAGATTGCCAGTCCAAATGGTCATATTGGCCTCATCGATGTTCCTGCGATTAAGGACTTAACAGCCCTCTGGCAATTTCTGGATGACCCGACACTGACAAAGCTTGTCCATGCCGGGAATCAGGATGTCGAGATCATGGCGCTTGCCTTTGGTCGTCCATTGAATGGCCCTTGGTTTGACACACAGGTCGCGGGCGCTTTCTTGGGGATTGGTCTTCAGGCTGGTTACGGTGCGATTGTTCAGCAGGTCCTTCATGTCAAGCTTGACAAGGAGGAAGGTTTTAGCGACTGGTCCCGTCGTCCGTTTACGGACAGCATGTTGAATTATGCGGCTGGGGATGTGCATTACCTCCATTCGCTTGAGACCTGGCTTTCGGAGCGCCTTGCGAAGCGTGGTCGCACGCAGTGGGCTATTGACCAGACAAATCGTATTCTTGGGCATTCAGCCGATCAGACCGCGCCGGAAGATTTGTGGCAGCGTGTCGGCGGAAAGCATCACCTCGATGGCACGGGTCTCGCGGTACTACGTGAGCTCACCATTTGGCGTGATCAAGAGGCCAGGCGTCGCGATAAGCCTCGCCGCAACATCCTCAAAGATGAACCTCTAATTGAAATCGCAAAGCGCAAGCCACGGTCGGCATCCGCGATTAGCGACCTGCGTGCGATGCCGCCGAACTCCGGTGACCGCGTTGCAAATGAGCTGTATCAGTGTGTACAGCGTGGGCTTGCGGTTCCACGTGCTGAGTGTCCAAAGCTGGATTCCACGCCGGCGCTGGATGAACAGGGCTCTGCACTCCTTGAGTTGTTTGCAGCTGTGGTCAAAGTACGGTCGATGGATACCGATTTACCGCCATCGCTGCTTGCACCAACGGATGACCTTCGGCAGCTTGCCGGGATGCGGACAAAGCCTGACCCGCTTAACCCATTGTTTCAGGGATGGCGCGAAGAGCTCATCGGTACGTGGCTTCGAGCCTGTGTGGAGGGTCGTCTGGCGGTCAGCTGGGATGCCAAGCGTGGCCAGATTCGCCTCCACCTTACTGAGCCTGAGGCCTAGTCAGCCGAAGCATCCGGCTCTGCGATGTCTGTGCCAAATGTGTAGCGGTTGCCATCCGGGTCGACGATGGAAAAATCACGCATCCCATACGGGTTATCCACGAGCGGATGTTCAATGACTGCGCCACGGGAAACCATCCCGGCATAGATGTCATCCACATTTGGCACCGTAAAGTACGCTTGGCCTTTGCCAATACGATCAGGTTCTGAGCCAAACCCATTTAGATGGAGGCGTGCACCGCCACCGAATGTGACTCCCGCGTAGTCCTTCCAGCGAAAGTCTTCCGTAAACCCCAAGATGGTTGTGTAGTACGTAATTGCACTCTCAACATCGGCGACATGAATCACCGGCAAAACTTCTGTAGACATGCGTAAATCCTTTCCTTTGGGTGACCCAAGGTGCCGAACAGAATTACTTGTAGCGTGAAGCGAGGCCCTCTATTGGAAGGCCTCTTGCGACCTGCCTAACCTTCATCCTCGACTGGAGACGTGCCGAGTACCTGCCCCGCCCACGCTGCGACATCTACTCTCGATGTATATCTCAGCGACCGGTGTCTCCAACCAGAAGAAAAAAAATTAACCTTCATCCTCGACCGGAGACGTGCCGAGGACCTGACCAGCCCCACGCTGCGACATCCACTTTGAGCTGCTCAAGACATCCACTGTCGATGTATAACTCAGCGCCCTGTGTCTCCAACCAGAAGAAAAAAATTAACCTTCTTCCTCAAATGGAGCCGTCCCCAGCACATGCCCAGCCCACGCTGCGACATCCACTCTCGACCTACATCTCAGTGCCCGGTGTCTCTAACCAGAAGAAAGCAAATTAACCTTCATCCTCGACTGGAGACGTACCGAGGACCTGTCCAGCCCACGCTGCGACATCCACTTTGAGCTGCTCAAGACATCCACTATCGATGTACAACTCAGCGCCCTTTGTCTCCAACCAGAAGAAAAAAAAAAATTAACCTTCATCCTCGACTTGAGACGTACCAAGAACCTGACCAGCCCACGCTGCGACATCTACTTTGAGCTGCTCAAGGCAACCGCTCTCGATGTACATCATGTGGCCACTTGGATAGTACGAAATCGCAATTTGATCGCGCAGCGCCTCCGGGAGCCCCATATGGCTAAATGTGTATTCGGCGGCAAAGTGTGGCGTGGCGAGGTCGTAATACCCGGATGCAACAAACACCTGCATGTGCGGGTTTCGACACATCGCCTGACGTAAATGCACGCTGGTATCCGTATATTGATTGCCTTTGCCCCAATCCCATTTTGCATAGGCACCACCAAGGATTTGATAGCTGCGGTCGGTCTGGAAACCAAGGACTTCACGGCAGTAGCGATTGAACGCGGCTGTATACGGAGGTCGAATAGCGGACATCGATGGATCATTCTCAGGGCCATCCGCTGTCCCGCGACCTTCTTGACCCATGATGCGGCTGTCGAGACGCCCAACCACAACTCCATCGGCGCGGCGAAGCTCTTTACAGAACTTCCAAATGTCGATGCGCAGATCCGAAAGCTCAAGATATTCGGCGCTAAGCCCCGTGAGGCGGACCAGCTGGCGGAGAACCTGTGTGCGTACGGCGGTCGTGATACGGTCACCTTGCATCAACGCGGATGCATACTCACCGATCGCGAAGGCTTCTGCTTCCCGGATAATCTCCTCGACAGGTTTACGCAGGAGGGTGCGGTCTAGCTTGCCGTGGTACCAGGCAGTCGCCGCATACGTTGGAAGGAACAGGACGTACGGCAGGTCGTTGCCATTTGCAAAGGACAATGTCTGGAAATGCAGGACGGTTGAGATAAGAATTAGGCCACTGAGCGCGATTCCCATGTCAACCAGGCGTCCGGCGAGGCCGGCGCCGCGGGTTGTACCGTAAGACTCTCCGGCCATAAAGAGAGGGCTTGCCCAGCGGTTGTTGCGTGTTAGGAAGAGGCGGATGAACTCTGAAAGGCAGTCGAGGTCGCCTTCCACACCGAGGAACTTCTTCGCAGTCTCTTCATCTTTGGCGTGTGAAAAGCCCGTCTCAACCGGGTCGATGAAGACGATATCTGCGACATCGAGCCACGTGAACGGGTTGTCCTCAATGATGTACGGCGGAGGTGGCAGGGAGCCATCCGGGAGCATAGCGATACGCTTGGGGCCAATCGTCCCGAGGTGAAGCCAGACAGAGCTCGAGCCGGGGCCGCCATTGAAGGCGATGAGGAGCGGGCGGTCCTTGGGGTCATCGATGCCATCCAAGGTGTAATACGTGTGGAACAACAGGGCATCGACACCGCCATCCGCATCCTTGATGGGAAGGTAGCCGGCTTTAGCCGTGTAGGCAAGGGTTTTGTCACCTGTGGTGACGGATCCGTGAGAGACGGAGAGAGGTGTTTCTTCGAGGGATTTTGCCTTTTCGGCGGTTGATGCAGCATCCATGCGTAGCATCCTACCGCCCCTCCAGCGGGCTGAACAACGTACACATTTAACCAAGCCTGTGAGAACAGAATAATCGTATATACGCCAATGAATGCCCTGTTTTCAGCGTACTTGGGAACGGATATAAGGCAACACGGTGTAAATCATTTTGCTTGCGAGGAAAGCACTTACACCGCGAAAACAGAACCCATTAACTGTATCCTTCGTCTACTTTTAGGAAATCTCTGGAATCATCCTCCAGCGATAGAATGCCCAGTATTAAGCAAGCTCGGGATTTACTCCCATTCAGGAGATGGATTTCATGACAAGACGGTTTGTGTTACTGACGGCAGCCTTTGTTGCCCTTGCTCCAAATGCGCTTGCACAGGGCCCGCGTACCTTTACCTTTCAGGAAGCCCTCGGATTTGGCACACGCCTCACCCCGGAAACTCCCATCAAGGTCTCGTGGCTGGATGCACAAACCTATACCGTTGAGCAGAACGGCAAGATTTTTTCTTACGATGCCCGTACGGGTGAGCAGCGTCCGAACCGCAGCCTGGCGACGCCGGATGAGCAGCGTAATTCTCCGAATGCCAGACGGCGCGGCGGCGGCATCCCGGGTGGCGGAAATGGCAACCTGACCGACCCAACGGGTAAACGAACAGCATCCGTAAAGCAAAATGACCTCTATGTGACCGAAAAAGGCACCAATGTCGAGAAGCGCATCACCACCGATGGCTCAGCAACCATCCTTAATGGCATCCTTGACTGGGTCTACGATGAAGAAATTTATGGCCGCGGGAGCCGCTGGGGCTACCGCTGGAGCCCGGATGGCCGCTACGTCGCCTACCTCCGCCTCGATGAAGCTCCGGTCAAGCCGATCACGCTCACCGACCACCTCCCACAGGCCCAGGCGCTCGAGCCTTGGTTTTACCCAAAGGCCGGGATGGCAAATCCACTCGTCACGCTCTGGGTCGTTGATGTAACCGAAGCAAACCCGAAGCCCGTGCAGGTTCCTCTGGATGCCTACGTTCCGGAAGACCGCCTCGTTGTCCGCTTTGCTTTCACGCCTGACTCCAAAAAGCTGCTCTATCAGGTGCAAAACAAGGAGCAGACCTTCCTCGATGTCATCACCGCCGATGCCGCAAACCCGAAAGAGCCCAAGCGCCTCTTTCGTGAAGCTAGCAATAGTGGGTGGATTGATGTCACCGACTACCCGATGTGGTTAAAGGACGGCTCGTTCCTCTGGACGAGTGACCGCAGTGGCTACCGTCACATCTACCGCTACAAGCTCGATGGAACGCTTGCGGCGACGGTGACCGAGGGGATGTGGGATGCCCGCCGGGTTACATTTGTGGATGAAGAAGCCGGGACAATCTACGTCGAATCGAATGTCGAACAGGTGTCTGGCTCTGACTTTATGCGCGCCCGCCTGGATGGAAAAGGACGGCCAGTAAGGTTGACATCCGGTCCCGGGACCCACGTCGCAAACTTCGCCCCTGGCCGGAAGTTCTTTATCGACACGGTATCGACGGCTGAAAACCCTGGCGAGATCCGCGTCTGTGATGATGAAGGCAAGGTCCTGCGCGTCCTTGGTAAGGTCAGCGCACCCGCTGCGGCGAAAGAATACAGCTTAGGAATCCCGAAGTTTGTTCAGGTCAAGGCACGGGATGGCTATGTCCTTGAAGGGACGCTCCTCCTTCCTCCAACCTGGAAACCGGGGATGCGCGTACCGGTTTACTGTCCGGTGTACGCCGGCCCGGATGCCCCTACGGCCCGCAATGCCTGGTCAAGCGTAAATGGTCAGGTCCTGCATCAGTATCTTGCCCAACAGGGAATTGCTGTCTGGATGTGTGACAACCGCACGGCGAACCCGCGTGGCTACGCTGCCCGCACCGCCTGCTGGAGACAGTTCGGGGTGAGCGAGCTGAAGGACATTGAGGATGGTCTCAAGGCCCTCGATACCCTTGGCTATGTAGATCCAAAGCGTGTTGCGATTGAAGGCTGGAGCTTTGGCGGCTTTATGTCCGCCTACGCCTTGACGCATTCGGATATGTTCAAAGTCGGCATCGCAGGTGCTGGTGTCATGGACTGGCAGCTTTACGACACCATTTACACCGAGCGCTACATGGGAACGCCGCAGAAAAACGCCGCTGGCTATAAGGCTGGCAGTGTCGTAGCGGGCGCTGCGAAGCTCAATGGGAACCTCCTGATTGTGCACGGGATGATGGATGACAATGTCCACGTCCAGAACTCGATGCAGCTGATTTACGCGCTACAGAAGGCTGGTAAAAAGTTTGACATGATGCTGTATCCAAGCCCGACCAGTCGCCATGGAATCGGTGACCCTGACCTTTCCAAGCACAACCGCGAGCTGAGACTGAAGTATTTAGTAGAGAAACTCTAACGCTCGAACAGTGATGGCACCGGTATATGCTTGTCTGTCTACCGGTGCACGTTCAGAGCTGGAAAAAAGTTTGACATGATGCTTTATCCAAGCCCGACCAGTCGCCATTTTATTGGTGATCCTGACTTGTCAAAGCATAACAGCGAGCTGCGTTTGAAGTTTCTGGTCGAAAAGCTCTAGTTAACAAATGTTGACCGGATAGGGAATCCCTTGTCTATAACCCAGAGTGTCAGACCAACATGCAGGAAGCGCACCCCGTACCGGTGAACGTTCATCCATGAACTACAACCGCGTACAGGGTGCCAACAACCGCATTGTGTTGGGTCTGATCGGCTGCGGAGGCATGGGCGCCGCCAACATGCGCAACTTAATGGGCAAGCAGGGCGTCGAAGTTGCTGCTCTCTGCGATGTTGACACAAGCCGCATGGGTGGCGATATCAATGCCGTTGAGAAGAAGTACGGCCGCAAGCCTGAACTCTTCAAAGACTACCGTAAGATGCTCGAGCGCAAGGACATCGATGCCATTATCGTCGGAACCCCTGACCACTGGCACGCCCTCAACCTCATCCATACCGTCGAGGCAGGCAAGGACTCCTACTGCGAAAAGCCTATCTCGCACAACTTTGTGGAAGCACGCTCGATGGCAAATGCAGTCGCGTACCACAAGAAAATCGTTCAGGTCGGAACATGGCAACGGAGCGGCAAAGAGTTCACCGATGCCATTTCTTTTGTCCGCGCAGGCAAGCTGGGCAGCAAGATTGTGATGGCGCGTGCGTGGCGTACGGATGGCTCCAAGGTTGGCAATGACCGACCATCCGCCGTGCCAGCATCGCTTGATTACGACATGTGGATTGGCCCTGCGAAAATGGTGCCTTACAAGTCCAACCATGTCCATGGCAACTGGCGCTGGTTTATGAACACCGGTACCGGCATGACGGGTGACTGGGGCGTGCACATGCTCGACATCGCCCTCCTCGGCCTCAGCCCAAATAATGAAGACCTCGTGATGCCGACATCCGTGAGCGCATACGGCGGCAAGCTGGCCTACCCAACGGATGACCGAACGGCTCCTGACACCGTCGAGGCCATCTTCAAGTTCGAGAACCCAGATGTCGTCATGACCTGGTCGACAGGCCGTGACTACGCGAACCGCCCTGACTGCGGCGTGGAATGGGTCGGCGCGGATGGCCGCTGTGTACGCTGCTGGCGTGGTGGCTGGAGTGTCCATGAAGCCAATGGCGAGCCGATGGACAAAGAGGAATCACCTGCGGTCAATGACCACTGGCAAAACTGGCTGGATGGTGTCCGCACCCGCCAGCAGACCCGGTCGAGTCTGGCATCGATGGCGAAGACCACCATGGTCTGCCACATGGCGAACATCGCCTACTTGAGCGGCGAAACTATTCGCTTTGACCGTAGCAAAATGGACCTTGTTGGAAAAGCTGGGAAGAATACAACATCGTACTTCCGTGAGTACCGCAAACCGTACACCCTCCCAATATACAAATAAGGCGGGTCTAAAAGACGAAAAAACCACCCGGCGCCTACATTGGCCCCGGGTGGTTTTTGGTTGTTCTGTGTAACTCTACCGCCCAGTCACAGCATCCCATGCCGCCATCCCCGCTTGGTATACATCCCGGACAGCCACACCAGCCGCAAGCGCCGCGGAGCGGCATTGTTCAAACTCAGGCGCCGCTTGGACTAACTCGCCATCCAGAAAACCTTGCTTGATGGAAAGCATCCCAAAGGGCGTCTGCACATACGCAAAGCTGCGCTCAAGCGTCACGCGCTCGGACACGCGGCGGCGGACACCGAGTGTCCCGGTCTCGCGGAAGAGGACTTTCAGGATTTCTGCTTCCCTTGATGGCTCAGATAAAACCGTAATCGCGGTTCCCGGACGGTTCTTCTTCATCTGGACAGCGTGCATGGTTACATCCAGGGCACCTGCGCCGAGAAGCGCCTCCTGCGCATGGCCGAGAATCTCTGCGGAAATGTCATCGACGTTTGTCTCGATGACGACAACATCCTGGGATGCCCCATTCGCGCCAGCCTTCGGGCTTTTGCCAGGGATTTCAGCCAATACCGCGCGCAGTAGGTTTGGATATTCGGTGCCAAAGTTTTTCTTACCAGCGCCCCAGCCTGTGGCGATAGGCGTCATCGCCGGCGCATTGCCGATGTTCGCTGGGCCCGCGAGCGTCGCGACGATGGCGCAGCCCGTCGGCGTAACGAGCTCGCCACGGACATCCACTGGATACGTCGCGATTCCCGCCATCAGCTCAAGTGTTGCTGGCGCAGGAAGTGGCATCCGCCCATGCTGGCAGTCAACAAATCCACGCGAATATGGCAGTGGCGAGCAGTAAACGGCATCCACATTTAGCATTTCAAGCAGAATACATGTGCCGGTGATGTCAACAATGGCATCGACAGCGCCAACCTCGTGGAAGTGAATCTCTTCCTTCGTTGTGCCATGGACTTTGGCCTCCGCCTCAGCCAGGTTTTCAAAAATCGCGGTTGCACGCTCGATGACCCGCGCCGGGAGGCTGCTTGCGGCATAGATTTCATGGATGTCCGAGAGGTGGCGTCCGTGTCCGGTGTCGACTTCCGTGAGGAGCACATCGACATCCACGGACATTAGGCCTTCGACCTTGCGCCGGGCAATCGTCAGCTCGTAGCCGCCCACGCCAAGCAATGCGAGCTGGCGTCGGAATTCCTGCTCATCGGCGCCGAGACCGAGAAGCGCCCCGAGGGTCATATCCCCGGAAATACCACTGAAACAATCCAAATAGACGATCCGCATGTTCCAAGCTCCTGATCTACGTGCGCTGCTGCGCTATTCTCCCTGGGTGTCCGGGCCGCGCAGTATCCGCAGCGCCGCCATCGCCCCGCCAAAGCCATTGTCGATATTGACCACCGAGATGCCACTTGCGCAGGCATTCAGCATCGTGAGCAGCGGTGCAATTCCACCGAGGGCGGCTCCGTAACCAACAGATGTTGGAACAGCAATAACTGGGCAACCCACGAGACCGCCGACCACACTTGGAAGCGCCCCGTCCATCCCGGCGACCACCACAACCACACTTGCCGCACGAAGCGCATCTGTTTTGGCGAGAATACGGTGGATGCCCGCGACGCCAACATCTGTGATTGAGCTAACATCCGCGCCATGCGCCAGAAGCGTTGCGACACACTCATCCGCGACAGGGAGATCGCTCGTCCCAGCCGTTACGACCAAGACCTTTCCCGTAAACACCTGCCCTGGGATTTCGCCGATGAGGACTGTACGGCCATCCGTCCAGCTGCGATGCACTGGAAAAGCCTCGATAAGGGCTGCCGAGGATGCATCGCTAAGGCGGGTGAAGAGCACCCGTGACTGATGTCCGAGGAGTGTTTCTGCAATTCCGATGCACTGGGCTGGAGTCTTCCCAGCACCGTAGACGACTTCCGCAAACCCGGTGCGGGCTTTACGGCCGGTGTCGAGGGTTGCATAGCTGAGTGACTCGGTTGCAAAGGGCAGAGTCGAGAGCAGTTCAAGCGCGGATGTGACATCCGTGGAGCCAATTGACACGGCTTCGAGCAATGTGCGGATATCTTGCGAATCCATTTACGCCTCCTCATCGCGCGACAGGAGCGCGTTCATCGAGCCTGATTTATAGCCAAGGACATCGATGGTAACAAAGTCCCAACCAAGCGCCTTGATGGCATTTCCACAGTGCGCGTGATGACCATTTGTAAAAAATGTTGGAAGCTCGTTTCCACCAAGTTCAATCCTGGCGATGGCTCCATGGTGGCGAACGCGGACATCGGCGTAGCCCAGGTCTTTGATGATGTTCTCCGCTTCCTCGATGCGCGAAAGCAGCTCCGGTGTAACAGGGATTCCGTATTGGACTCGGGATGCCAGACAAGCCATCGCGGGTTTTGACCAGGCATCGATGCCCAATTTACGCGACAAAAAGCGAATTTCCCGTTTGTTCAGGCCTGCATTTTGGAGAGGTGCGAGGGCGCCGTGTTCGCGTGCGGCAACGGCACCTGGACGGTGGTCACCAATGTCATCCATGATGGCGCCGAAAGCAATATAAGGAATGCTTAGTGACTCTGCGAAGCGGCGGAGGTGGATAAAGAGCTCATCCTTGCAGTGGTAGCAGCGGTTTCCAGAGTTCTCGATATAGCCTGCGCGAAGGTGTTCTTCGGTGTCAAGGACATCAACGGGGAAGCCGTGCTGCGCTGCCATCCGGACCGCATCCGTCCACTCGCGATGCGGGAGGCTTGGCGAAACAGCGATAGCGGCGCGTGCCCGGTCACCGAGCTCTTGGTGTGCGATAACGCAGAGATACGTCGAATCAACGCCACCGGAATAACCCGTTACGAGTCCTCCAAGGGTACGGATTTCATGTCGGAGGAGCTGTTCGCGTTCGATAGCCGTGGCTTCATTTACACGCCAGTCGGCAAGGGTCAGAGGTGTGGTCACGATGCCATTAAGATTACCGCATCCGTGTGCGGGGCTCGCATCATTGGTCCACTCGGATTGATGTCCTGAGCCTTTAGATTTCCGATGTTCCCACCGCGGGGCGATGACTGCTGTCTGTAAAAAATGCTGACTTTTTTCACGTTTTGTGTCATCCGCGGTGCATTTTTTACGAAAGGTATAGGGAGCACATTCGCCAGCCGGGGCCGGGGTGGGAAATGCAGCCCACAAGGTTACCGGAGGTGTATGAAAATGCTGGCAGTTGTTGAGAGTGCGACGTTGTTTGGGATCGATGCCCTTCCTATCAAAGTCGAAATAAATGTTGCGACAGGAATGCCTGTCTTTACCATCGTCGGGCTACCCGATGCGGCCGTGCAGGAAAGCCGTGAGCGTGTCCGAGCTGCGATTAGAAATTCCAACCTCCGGTTTCCATCCGATCGGGCAACCGTTGTCAATCTTGCGCCAGCGGATGTTCGTAAGGCAGGTCCCGCATTTGATCTCCCTATCGCCATGGCAGTCCTCGCAGCCACAGAGCAAGTTCCTATCAGTGGACTTACGGGATGCCTGCTGATTGGCGAGCTTGGCCTCGATGGCAGTGTGCGGGCTGTGCCGGGGTCGCTCTCGGTTGCGATGGCGGTGCGCAAGCGCGAACACCTCAAGCTGATTGTGCCTTGGGAAAACTATGCCGAGGCAGCATTGGTGGATGGCATCAAGGTCATCCCGGTCAAAACGCTGCTAGATGCTGTGCAGGTGATTCGTGGAGATACCTATGTCATCCCGCCACGTCCGGATCCTGAAGAGCTCCTCAGTCGTGCTCTTTTGTTACACGTGGACTACGCGGATGTGAAAGGGAATCTCGCGGCAAAGCGAGCTTTGGAAATCGCTGCGGCAGGTGGACACAACCTGTTGATGGTGGGTCCGCCAGGGAGTGGTAAGACGATGCTCGCGCGTAGGATGCCTGGGATTCTGCCTCCGATGAGTGTTGAGGAGGCCCTCGATGTCACTCGCATCCACAGTATTTCAAGTATCACAGCGGGTGGAACGCGTCTGATGGTTCATCGGCCATTTCGATCTCCGCACCACACCGTGTCACACGCCGGTCTTACGGGTGGCGGAAGTATTCCCCGGCCGGGGGAAGTTAGTCTTGCGCATCGGGGGGTGCTCTTTCTAGATGAGCTACCAGAGTTTCACAGGGATGTCCTTGAGGTGATGCGGCAGCCGCTCGAGGATGGTCAGGTGACGATTGCGCGGGCAGCTGCGACATTGACCTATCCAGCCCGGTGCTCATTGATTG
>CAIWTR010000622.1 GCA_903915615.1 uncultured Armatimonadota bacterium | reverse complement strand
GGCCTCCTTGGATGGAAAACCAAACGGAGGAACACGCAGTCCGCGCTTACTAAATCCGCTGCCTTCTGCTGGAGGAGGAACGAGGGAGTAGTCAAAGATTCCGATGTTGGCGACAAAGAGGCGGCTGCCATCGGCGTTGAGTGCAAGGGCGTACGGTTGGCGTCCCGCTGCGACATCGGCGATGACCTTCTTTTCCGTAAGGTCAAACACAATCACGCGCTGGCGTGCGACATCGAGGGCGTAGACGGTGTGGCCATCCGGTGCGAGGACGATGTCCTGGATGTAGGTTTCCTTGTCGGCCACGATGGTGAAGAGGGGCTCTTGGTCAACATTCATCACCTTACGGTCGGTTGTTCCCGGCGCGCTTGGGAGGGACCAGCTGGTTGCATCGTAGATGGAGATACCGTGGCCAGCATCACCATTCGAGACAATGTACTGTGCACCGCCGTGGGTGAATGCGCCGGCAAAGCCCATGTTCTTCTGGGTGATGACGCGTGGGATGCCGCCCGGAGTGTTGCGCTGCCAGATTGTGAGACCGCCATCGTAGTTACCGACAAGCGTCTTGCCATCCGGGCTGAGGGACAGATCGAAGAGGTCGCTTCCTGCGGTGTAGAGGCGCTCACCTGTTGGATTAAGCAGACGGCCGTTTGGAAGAACACCAACATCCCCTGCAACAACCTTTGCCTGCCGGGTTCCAGCAGGATTCCCATAGCGTGTGAAGTCGACAACGGGTCGTGTGGCTTTCACAATAGGCTTGGCCTTGGCCGTAGCGGACTTTGGTGGTGCAGCAGCTGCTGGGGCAAGGAATGCCAATGCAGCAAACGGAATGATCGGTGCGAATCGCAGGTTACGACGGGTCTTCATCCAGAAATCCTAACTATCACGCTCTATAAAAACGAGCGCCGGGGGCAGTATGCTCCCGGCGTTCAACATCTGTTTTGCCCGGAAGGCGACGAAACTATTCGCCGGACTTCTCTTGGCGTTGTGCCTTGACTTCAGGTGTGTCATTCTTACCTGGCGCTACGACAGTCTTGTCTCCGCAGCCAGCGAGAAGAGGCGCTACAGCCATTAATGCCATCAGACCACGCATTGCAATCAACAAAGATTTCTTCATTTGTATTCTCCGTAATAAGAAAAACCGGCCTGCCCTTCGTCTCCGAAGAACAGACCGGCTCTCCATCTAATTTACTGACCGTGGAAGCAGTTGGATGTTCCGGTCGTACCACAAGCTGGGTAGTTTGCGGTGATCCATGCTGGGATATCGCCACAAGCGATTCCGGATGGGATGTTCATTCCATCACCGGAGTCTGGGTTTGTGTTGATGATTGCGGATGGGTCTGCGCAGTACGCGGTGCGTGCAACGTTAAGATCACCTGGCATTACGAAGCGGTTGTTGAATGCACCAGACATATAGCCAGTCTTCATCTTGATTGCCTTTGCATGGCCATCGACGAATGCAAAGTTCAGCATTCCACCGCTGTGGCGGAGCTGTCCGGTTGCAGTACCGTTCCAGGTGTCGGCCAAGAAGCCGATACCAACGGTCATACGTGGGGTGTCGTAGGTGTCACCGAATGCAAAG
>CAIWTR010000621.1 GCA_903915615.1 uncultured Armatimonadota bacterium | reverse complement strand
CTTTGCATTCGTTGGGATGACAGGCAGGAGGCACTGGGTCAGCAGGTTAGGATCGACACGTGTGATCGCATCTTCCTTTGTGATGAGCCCTTCCTTGACCTGGTCAACTGCGATACGTACAGCAGCTGGGCCAGTTCGCTTTCCGGAGCGGCACTGGAGGATGTAGAACTTGCCGTGTTCGATTGTGAACTCGATGTCCTGCATGTCCTTGTAGTGCTTTTCGAGAACGTCACAGGTTTCTTCAAACTGCTTGTAGATGACTGGATCCTGCTTTGCAAGCTCGGAGATTGGCATTGGTGTACGTACACCAGCAACAACATCCTCACCCTGAGCATTCATCAGGTACTCGCCAAAGATGACATTTTCGCCTGTGGATGCATTACGTGTGAACGCAACACCGGTACCACAGTCATCACCACGGTTGCCAAAGACCATCGCCTGGACGTTGACAGCGGTTCCGATCGAGTCATCAATCTTTTCCTTGCGGCGGTAGATGATGGCGCGTTCGTTGTTCCAGGAGCGGAAGACGGCAGTGATAGCCGCTTCGAGCTGCTCATGAGGATCTTGTGGGAACTGCTTGCCGGTTTGCTTAATGACATGGGCCTTGTAGTCATCACAAAGGCTCTTCAAGCTCTCAGCAGGGACTTCCAAGTCTTCCGTTACACCGAGCTTGGCTTTGAGGTCATAGAACATATGCTCAAAGTCATGCTTGGTGATGTGCTCATAATGATCAGAGTAAGCAACATCGGACAGCATCATGATGAAACGACGATAGGAGTCGTAAACAAATCGCGGATCGGCAACCAGCGACAGGGCATTTACGATTTCATCGTTCAAGCCGAGGTTAAGGACAGTGTCCATCATTCCTGGCATCGAGAACCGTGCGCCACTACGAACGGACAGTAGGAGCGGGTTGTTCGGGTCACCGAACGTCTTGCCCAGTTCCTTTTCAACATCCGCGAGAGCAGCCTTGATTTCGTCAATCAGACCATCAGGTAGCTGACGTCCGTTTGCGTTGTAATCCGTACACACCTCGGTTGTAATCGTAAAACCTGGTGGGACCGGAAGCCCGATATTCATCATCTCAGCGAGGTTTGCACCCTTGCCACCGAGCAAATCCCGGAGGCTACGATTTCCATCCCGGAACAACCAAACGCGCTTCTGCGTCGCCATGGACAATACTCTCCTGTGAAACCAAAATTAGTTATTGGAATATGCCAATCCTGACATACAAAACGCCGCTCAGGTGGGGCCTGAAACGCGGCGTACCCGCCCAATGTACCTTGCAACGGGTCAGACTGACAACACTAAAGAACTTAACACCTTGACGCGGCGCATTTCCGCTTTTAAACTCATCTCAATATGAGCGACTCACCGGCCATTGAAGCCCACCTGTCAGAATCCCGTCTCTTCCCACCAAGTGCCGCATTTGCTGCGGCTGCCAACTGCAACGATGCTGGCATTTACGACCGTACGAAAGCAGATCCAATAGCCTTCTGGTCAGAGTGGGCATCCACACTGCAATGGGACAAGCCATGGGATTCTGTTCTTGAGTGGAACCCTCCACACGCGAAGTGGTTTGTCGGAGGCAAGCTTAACCTGACGACGAACTGCCTCGACAGGCATGTTGCGGCAGGCAAGGGTGATGTCGAAGCCATTCGATTTGAAGGCGAACCGGGCGATACCGAAGTCATCACGTATGCGCAGCTCCTCACCCGAGTTCAAGATTTCGCAGGAGTGCTTCGTGGCTTGGGTGTCGACGAAGGTGACCGTGTCACAATCTACCTTCCGATGATTCCCGAAGCTGCGGTTGCGATGCTCGCTTGTGCACGTATCGGGGCTGTCCACTCGGTTGTATTCGGAGGCTTCTCCGCCGATTCACTCAAAGAGCGTATCCACGATTCACAGAGCAAGGTTGTCGTCACATCCGATGG
>CAIWTR010000620.1 GCA_903915615.1 uncultured Armatimonadota bacterium | reverse complement strand
GATGTCGCTTCCATCGTGTCCTTACAAAGCTGCCAAACACGGTTCAGGGTTTCATCCGATGATGTAAACGAAGCAGCATTTGCATTGAACGGAACCGTCACCACGGTGCGCTTGACGGTGACTTCATCAGGCAGTGCCCCATCGACTTCGATGTACCGAAATGGCATCACAGGACCAATATCGGTCGGCATCCTGCGCGTGTCCTTGGCCGTTAGCCGCAGCGATGACTTGCCAGATGCGCCAAGCGTCACAGTCTCTTCATGAAAACGAACATTTCCACCGGGCGAGCGGTTGATCCGTCCATTGGTCAACAACTCCCCTAAGCGAATGGTCACCCTCGCGCCAACCGGTCCGGAAACTATGACATTTCCAAACATCGCCCTCCCATAATCGTAGACCCGTGGCTGCCCGGACCGCTTTTCGACACGGAGAGGCGTTTCTTCGCGCACAACAAGCCTGTCCTTTGGAGACACATGAAAGCGCATCGGGGACAGAGATGTCGAAAACCTTCCAGTTTCTGACCATTCTGACACGCGGCCCTTCACATTCCAGCAGCGGACTTTGAAGGTAAAGCTCTGGTTCCGCTGCGGGTTGAACGCTGGAAGCCCGACTGCGGTTGATAAGGAAGAACGTACGCGGCCAGTGTCAAAGATCAGACTTTCAGATGCACCGTAAACAGTGATTTGATAGCCCGTTTGTACCTTCCAGTCAGGGCCATCCGGGAGAATCCATGAAATCCGCGGCTTATCGTCCGTTATCGGAACGCCACCACTGGCATCCTGTAAATCAACCAACAGCCCTGTAGGTTTCATGATGCGTGCTCCAATTAGAACCGGCCCGGGGTTAACCGGGCCGTACAAACAATAAACCCAGCGAGACTACTTAGCCTTGGCCTTGTATTCCTCGAGGCGGGTTTGCAGTTCCTTCTTCATTTCGGCAGGTGCGCCAGCAGGAAGCTTGATGATGGCCTTCTCCTGAATCTCGGCGGCTTCCTTGTAGTTGCCAGACTGTGCAAGCGCAAATGCGAGGGTGTCAAGGATCTGTCCATCTTCGCCATTGGAAAGCGCGACGGCCTTGCGAGCCAGCTCGACATTCGACTTCTTCAATGAATCAAACTGGGGCGGAAGCTTTTGCTTTGGATCGGTGACGGCCCACGCGATGGAGTTCAGCATCATGGCAACCTGGCCACGCATTGCTTTGGCTTCCTCGGTATCACCGGATGTTTCAGCATCGACAAGCGCCATTGCTTCTTCCAGCTTGCCACCGATGAGGAGGTTCTGCAGCTTCATCGCAAAGGCTTGCATCTTCTTCTCGGCAGCCTTGCGCACATTGGCTTCCTTGGCATACGTCGCCGCATCCCACTTGCCTGCACAGATCTTTTCGAGTGGACCATCCATTTCCATCGGGTGGCCAATCCAGGCTACTTTGCCCTTTTGGTCGATGATGAATGCGCTTGGGATGCCATTTTCGCCTGCGGCTGCCATCCACTTGGTTGCCATCGTTCCGCCTGTGATCTTGTCGTCCATCGCGATGGAATAGTCCATCTTTGCGCCCATCTCTTTGATGAATGCATTGACTTTCTTCTCAATCGCTACAGGATTGGTGTCGCCGCCATTGCCTTCCCAGATGGAGATTCCAGAGAAGTCGGCCTTGGCCTTGTACTTCTTGGAGAGCTCGGTGATGTGTGGGATGGTTGCTTTGCAGGGTCCGCACCAGGTCGCCCAGAACTCTACAACGTGTACTTTGCCAGGGGTCAGCTTGTTCGGTGTACCCTTGACCCACTTCGAAACGCTGAGCGGAGGCGCAGGATCGCCGACTTTAAGGTCAGCCTTTGCAGCGGTAGAGATGGTGGATG
>CAIWTR010000619.1 GCA_903915615.1 uncultured Armatimonadota bacterium | reverse complement strand
GGCCATCCCAAGTGTGTCGTCAGTGGAAGGCAACACAACGCGATGAACATCGCGACGTGAGAAATACGCGCAATCACCAAGGCCCCTCGCGCGCCAAAGCGTACTGGCACAGAATGCAACCCAGCCTCGCGATCAAAGTCAAGATCCTGAAGCGCATACAGTGTGTCGAAGCCGATTAGCCAGCAGACGACTGCCGAGGCAAGGACGATCGGAGCTAAAGCAAGCTTTCCTGTCACCGCGATCCAAGCCCCCACTGGTGCGATGGCTAACGCGACGCCAAGCCACGCATGCGCCGATGCAGAAACGCGCTTTGCGTGGGAGTATCCAAAGACAATAAGTAGTGCAACCGGCGACAATATTGCTGCAAGCGGGTTCAGCAAATAGGCCCCCACCATGAACAAAATGGCCATGGCTGCCGTAAATATTGATGCAAACAGAACCGTGATTTTCCCAGCGGGTATTTCTCGTGTTGCCGTTCTGGGATTACGTGCATCAATATCACGGTCAACAATTCGGTTGTAGGCCATTGCCGCACTGCGCGCAGTCACCATACATAACAAAATCAATCCGGCTTGACGTAGGGTAGGCAGCCCACTGGCACCGAGGAGCGCACCGGCAGCCGCAAATGGAAGCGCAAACAGAGTGTGCTCAAACCGAATCAGGTTCATCAGGTCGCGGACTTTGCCCCCGACTGAAGCGGCAGCTGCCATCTACTTCATCCATTCCTTCGATGCCGTTGGGAGCCCAAGCTGCGCAAGTGCCCGGTCAACGACGGTATCAATGGCATCCACGAGAGTCGATGGCTTGTGGTAGAAACTTGGACATGCTGGGAGAACAATGGCTCCAGCTTCTGTCACGGCTGTCATGTTCCGTAAATGAATCAACGACAGCGGCGTTTCCCGGGCGAGCAAAACCAGTTTTCGACGTTCCTTAAGACACACATCCGCCGCGCGGCACATCAAGTCATCGGATGTTCCAGCGGCAATACGTCCAAGTGTCCCCATTGAACACGGTGCGATCAACATCCCGCAGTGCCTGTAACTGCCAGATGCAGGTGGCTCAAAGTAGGACTTTGGATTGCACACATGCACATCCGCCTTAAAGCTGCCGAGCTGTTCTAGGAAGGCTTCAATCGTAGGCGCATGGTCATCGATCTCAGTCCGGATGATGTCTTGAACATTTGCGCTCGCGATGACCTGTATTTCATCTGCTAGATGAACCAGCTTTTCGAGGGAGCGCAAGCCATAGAGCACGCCACTTGCACCTGTGATCCCTAGAATCACCCGCGTTGGACTCCGCATCATGACTTGTCAATTCCTGACATCAATCCCAGCTGTTCCAGAAGTGCATCGGCCTTTGCCTGAACCTCAGGCGTCATCTCGATGACCGGTGGCCACTCACGATTGAATCCCTCTTCAGGAAGCTTTCGAGTCGCATCAATCCCCATTTTGCTACCGTAACCCATCACTCTGGCCGCATGGTCAAGGACATCAATTGGCCCCATCACAAACTCGGTATCGCGCTGCGGATCGATGTTGTTTGACACAGCCCAGAGGACTTCTCCAAGGTTCTGAACATCAACGGACTCATCAACAACAATGATGATCTTTGAGAACATCATCTGACCAAGCCCCCACAGTGCATGCATCACCTTCCGGGCGTGACCTGGGAATCGCTTGCGAATCTTGACGATCGCAACATGATGAAAGGTGCCTTCGACAGGCAAGTTGTAGTCGATGATTTCAGGGACAAAGAGTCTAACGAGTGGAAGGAACAAACGCTCCGTCGCTTTTCCAAGCCAGCCATCCTCCATCGGAGGACGCCCAACAATCGTCGCAGGATATATCGCATCCGAACGCATCGTTATCGCTGTGATATGAAAAACTGGGTACGGCTCCTCAAGCGTGTAAAAGCCTGTGTGGTCTCCAAAGGGTCCTTCAATCCGGCGTTCGGATGGAGCAACAAAGCCTTCCAAGACAAAATCACAATCTGCGGGTACTTCAATGTCGACTGTTTTGCAGCGGACCATGTCGACTGGCTTTTTTCGGAGGAAGCCTGCGAATGCCATTTCGTCGATGCCATCCGGGAGCGGCGCAGTCGCCGCATATGCATAACAGGGATCTCCCCCCAGAGCTACTGCAACAGGAATGGGTTTATTCTGCGCTTCATACTCGGCGTGGTGACGGCTTCCAACTTTGTGGCGCTGCCAGTGCATCCCAGCCGTTTTGTCATCGTAGACCTGAACGCGGTACATACCAACATTGCGACTTCCCGAAACCGGGTCTTTTGTAAACACCATCGGCAACGTAATAAAGCGTCCCCCATCGAGGGGCCAACACTTGAGGACAGGAAGCGCCGTTAGCTTAACATCATCCCCTTGCCAAACGATGTCTTGGCATCTCCCTTTACCAACAAGGCGCGGTGCGGCATCCCGGCCAATTTTGGCAAGTCCCGGAAGCAACATCGCCTTCCCAAGCATCGTCGAAGGCATCGTGGACGGCAAGGCAACCAAATCTGCAATACGCTTCGCAGCGTCATCCAAGGAGGTCACGCCAAGGGCCATTGCCATGCGTTTATCGGAGCCATACATACCGATTGCAACACTGAATTGTGAGCCGGTGGCATTCTCGAAAACAACAGCTGGACCGCCACTTTTTACCAAGCGGTCCGCCATCGCCGTCATTTCAAGGACAGGATTGACTTCGACAGAAATCCGTCTCAGCTCACCTTCCGCTTCAAGCGCCCGAACAAAATCCAACGTCCCATCGAATGGCATGGCTACATTGCACCTTTTTTCACAATCTGGAGTAAGTGTACCTGTCTCCTATGCAATTACGACCGGAGCGGATTTCCAGATTCGAGTTTACGTAATGCCTCAAACCGCTTGATAGTTCCCCGGTCTTTGGCTTCCCGAAGACGATGTTCGAGAACAATAGACTTGCCAAGCCTTAGGAGGCGTATCCATCTGGCTCCGCGAACCGCATCAGCCTCAGCAACATCTTGTGCCGCGTCAATTTTGTCGCAAACCTTTAGGTAGCTTGCCAAAATCTCAGGATTTGCCTGGAGGTAATGTACGGCACGCCCTCTCTCAACACGGGACAGATTTGGTTCGGTACCACCGCGGCGCGAAAGATTTGGAAATTGTGCAGACAGTGCAGCTACACACTTCGCCAGCTCTTCTCTGACATCCGCCGGATACACAACTTGTGCATCCCCTTGACGACCACGTCGACGAAACTCAGACAAAGCCACTTCCAGCCGCTTTTCCGTCAGCGCTTCTCCGCCGATTTTCTCGCACAAACCAACGAGTGCCGCTCTTTGCGCAGGATTTGCCCACTTGAGAACATCCACCCAAGGGGTTTCAGCAACCTCATT
>CAIWTR010000618.1 GCA_903915615.1 uncultured Armatimonadota bacterium | reverse complement strand
GTGTCCCGACGACACAGGCCAGACTCGAAACAGGAGACATGAAATGAAAAAACTACTTAGCGCAGCAGCTGCAAGTCTGATCTTCGTCGGCACCGCAAATGCACAAGGGCAATGGTACACGGATTACAGCACGTGGCTTACACAACTGACAGCGATTGGTGGAACGGCGAACTACGATTCTCTTCCTGCTGGCTTACAGGCAAGCGGTACGTATTCTGAAGCTGGTGTAAGTCTTACAAACAACTCGTTGGCATACAACCTGTATGTCATTGGTGGTGGCTACATTGGTTCTGAAGAAAGCTCGGATAAACTCACATTTTCCTTTTCAGGTAATGCATTCGGTGGACGTTTTCTCGCAAGCGATCCCTATGACAATTTTATAGATGCTCCGCTTTCGTTTTCTACATCAGACGGGGGCACTTATAGCCTCCTCAACGTTAATGACAGTGCACCTTTTACGTTCCTTGGCTACATAAGCGACAATAATGCGGCGATATCGCTGGATCTCCTCGGATCTCCAAACTTCGCAGGAGTCGATTCGTTTAGTTTTGGCAACGGTACCAACCCAGTTAATCCAGGTTCCGCAGTCCCGGAGCCAGGTGAATACGTTAGCATGGCCATCCTCGGCATCGGTCTTTGTGGGATGCTCGTTCGTAGCCGCCGCAACAAAAAATCCTGACATCTAGCATAGCCGGTTTCAGGAACCAGATAACCTCCCCGGGCTTCGTCTCTCAAGCCCAGGGAGGTTTTTATGTTTATTGATCTGCGCGAGCGAAGCGAACATCCAAAAACATTAAGAACATCCCACAACAATAAAAAGTAGCGCCGGTATGCTGGTAAACATGGACCGTCGTCAACTTTTACTCGATGCAATCAAGCTCGGAGGCTCTGCAGCCTTCGCTGGTATCGTCTCCCGCGGGCTCCTCGCCGATACATCCCGTGACAACGCTTTCGGCTACGGAGACCTCTTCCCAACCACATCGCTGAACACCGGCGAGACTATCCTGATGCTCCCCAAGGGCTTTCAATACACCGTCTTTGGCCGCAAGGGCACCATTATGTCGGATGGCAATGTCACGCCATCACAACACGATGGTATGGCAGCCTTCGTAAGTGCGGATGGCGATATCCGCATCGTTCGAAACCATGAAGTCACCGGTGACCATGTCTCGGACAGCAAGTGTATTGTGGATGCAAGCAATCCGTATGCCTACGACCACACGGCGCCGGCGGGATGTTCGACCATCGTTATCGACCCCGTAACGCGGTTGCTGAAGCGAGACTTCGTCAGCCTCGCAGGGACGCACACCAACTGTGCGGGTGGCGCGACGCCATGGGGCAGCTGGCTCTCCTGTGAGGAAACGGTTTTCGGCGCAACAATAGGGAAGTCATCGGATGGCCCATTCGGCGGCTTTGCCAAAGAGCATGGCTATGTCTTCGAAGTCCAAAGCCAATTCGACATCGCCGTCAAGCCCGTGCCGCTCAAGGCACTAGGACGCTTCGTCCATGAAGCCATCGCCATCGACCCACGCACAGGCATTCTGTACCTCACCGAAGACCGCAAGACCGCTGGCTTCTATCGCTTCATCCCGAACAACCGCCGACGCCTCCAAGAAGGCGGCAAGCTTGAAATGCTGATGATTGATGGCAAACCAGGCTTCGATACCCGTAAGGGCCAGCGAGTAGGAGATGCCCTTCCGTGCAAGTGGGTTGCTATCGATGACCCTGATCCAGTTTCCGCCGCCACCAATGACCTTGCCGTCTATGAGAGTGGTAAGGCACAGGGGGCCGCAACATTTGCGCGTCTCGAAGGCGCTTGGTACGGAAATGGCTCTGTTTACATGTCTGCGACATCGGGTGGGGATGCTGCCCTCGGGCAGGTGTGGCGCTACATCCCATCGGAGACGGGAGGCACGCTTGTCCTCCTCTTCGAATCCCGGGACAAAAAGGTGCTGTGGTCGCCAGACAACCTGACGGTCAGCCGCCGGGGAGGTATCGCGATCTGTGAGGACACTTACGGTGGTGCCTGTCATATTCGTGGCTTGACACCGGATGGTCGTATCTTTGACTTTGCGAAGAACATTTATCCTGGTCAGGAAGAGTCGGAGTTTGCGGGTGTGTGCTACGCACCTGATGGCCAGACGATGTTTGTGAATCTTCAGCTGCCGGGCGTGACCTGCGCGATTTGGGGCCCTTGGGAGCGCGGGGTGCTCTAGGGTTCCAGTAGGAATTAAGTTAGAAATACCCCCGGGTTCCGAACAACGTGTTGACGGATTTCCGGGGGCATTTGCTTTTCGAGTTGCATGATTGCTGGCTACTTTTATGCGGTGCTGCTCGGCGTGACCTGTGCGATTTGGGGCCCTTGGGAGCGCGGGGAGCTCACAAACCGCCCCGGATGTCGCCTTAGGTATTTGCGGTTCAGTATCGATCGACATGACATAGAATCAAAGCCATGGACAATGTCGTCTCACTCCCTTACGGAAACAAACCGAAGCCCGTCCC
>CAIWTR010000617.1 GCA_903915615.1 uncultured Armatimonadota bacterium | reverse complement strand
CCGCAGGGTCCATCATCATGGATGCAAGTTCATCGTAGCGTCGGCTGACTTCCAGCAGTTTCTCATGCATAACCCGACATTGTATCCTTTAGCGCTGCGGGAAATGTACCTACGAATACGGGGGATTGTCAGTTAGTGGCTTTTGTTAGCGCCACGGGAAATGCAGCGGAAGGAACTGGGGATTGTGAGTTAGCGGGTTTTGTTAACGCCGCGGGAAATGTACCCACGAATACTGCGGATTGTCAGTTAGTGGCTTTTGTTAGCGCTGCGGGAAATGTACCTACGAATACGGGGGATGTCAGCTGACAGCGATTGTGTCTGCTGCTGCAGCAGTCGTCTGGCGGTTTTCTTCGGCATCCATGACCGCTTTTAGGCTGGCGATGGCGACTTCGACCATGCTGTCATCCGGTTCGCGGGTTGTAAGGAGCTGCGTCCACATCCCAGGACGTGAAACCGCCGCCGCAATCGGATTATCTCGGAACTTACCTGCAAGCCGGAGGAGCTCAAAGCCGACACCCGCGACCGGCATCAACATTAGAAGCTGGATTGGGATTCGGTACCAGATTGACAGACCGTAAAACGGGGAAACCGCGAGGACAGAGAGCACAATCACGAGGACGACAAAGCTGGTCCCGCAGCGTGGATGGAGGCGTGACTCAGCCTGCACATTCGCAACAGTCAGGTCTTTTCCGTGCTCGAGGGCATTAATCGCCTTGTGTTCAGCTCCGTGGTACATGAAGACGCGATTGACGTGGTTCATGCGTGCCACAAGGCTGATGTAACCGGTGAAGATACAAAGCCGGACCACGACATCCACGAGGCCAAGCTGCCATGGTGCCCAGTTTGTCGCATTGCGGACGGGTTCGATGAGCAGCTGTGGGAGGACTTTGAATAACCCGATGGCCATGAGCAGACCGGTAACCATCGCGCCGCCGATAGCCATATCGGTTGCCTTGGATGCCGATGGGGACGCCGATGTTTCCTTGCGGTCGGTGGTTCCTGCCTCAGCGACCTTGGCTGCCCAGAAGAGCGCTTTGGTCCCGAGCGCCATCGAGTCAACGAGGGCATACGAGCCACGGAAAAAGGGAAGTTTTTGCCACGCCGGGCGGAGAGACTTTGGGACTTCTTCACACGTGATGGCGACGGTGCCATCCGCGCGGCGAGCCGCCACTGCAAAGTCGCGAGGACCACGCATCATCACACCTTCGATGACTGCCTGGCCCCCGTACATGGTTGCGGATACTGACGCGCCCGCTGACGGGTCCTTGGTCGGACCAGAAGCAGACACGATTACTTCGTGCGCTGGAATGTACCGAAGCGCTGCTTGAAGCGGTCGACACGACCCTCGGTGTCAACAATCTTCTGTTTTCCCGTGAAGAATGGGTGACACTGTGAGCAAATTTCGACGGAAACCTTGCCGTTGCTCTTGGTGCTGCGGGTCTGGAATGTTACTCCACACGCACAGTTCACATCTACAACCTCATAACCTGGGTGAATGCCTTCTCGCATATCTGTATCCTTTCGTGCTCTCCGATCCCGACCGCAGAGCGATGCCTATACTATCGCGACAAAACATTGGGATGCAATGATAAAGACGCTTAACTGTTGACATCGGGTGTACCGGGTTCTAAACTACTAAGGTTTTGTCGGGGAGCCATGACGCAGCGTGGCGTCGCTTAATCGTCCCGATACGAAATGTTTGCGAGGTAAGTAATGATAGTCGCCACGAAGCAGCTGTTCGCACACGCGTACGGCAAGTATGCCATCGGAGCATACAACATCAACAACTTGGAACAGATCATCGGTATGTTTCAAGGATCGATCGATTCCCAGGCTCCATTCATCATCCAGCTCAGCAAGGGTGCACGCGGATATTCCGACAAGTCATTCCTTGAGGCGATGATCCGCACAGCGGACACCCTCTACCCTGAAGCTATCTTTGCTGTTCACCTCGACCATGGTGATGAAAAGACCTGCTACGACTGTATTGACTCGGGCTTCTATAGCTCTGTCATGATCGATGCATCCCACGAAGACTTCGAAGAGAACATCGCCATCACCAAGCGTGTTGTTGATCGTGCGCATGCTGTCGGCATTTCTGTGGAAGCTGAGCTCGGAATGCTCGGCGGTGTCGAGGAAGACATCAACGTTGATGAATCCCACGCATGTCTAACCGATCCTGAGCAGGCTAAGGAATTCGTCGAGCGCACAGGCTGCGACTCCCTCGCATGTGCCATCGGAACCAGCCACGGCGCCTACAAGTTCGCCGGCGGACAGGGCATCCACTTCAATGTGGTCGAATCCATCCAGAACAACCTTCCTGGCTTCCCACTCGTGATGCACGGTTCGTCCTCGGTTCCACAGGATGAAGTCGAGCGCATCAATGCAGCCGGCGGCATCCTCAATGGTGCCAAGGGTGTAGATACTGCCCAGTATCTTCCTGCAGCCAAGCTCGGCGTCTGCAAGGTTAACATCGACACCGATGGCCGCCTTGTATGGACCCGTGTACACCGTGAGTTCTTCCGTGACAAGCCAGGCGACTTCGATCTCCGCGGCCCAGGCAAGATCTTTATGGCCGAGTACGCAAAGTTCATCGCAAGCCGCAATGAGCTCCTTGGTTCCGCTGGTCAGCTCGAAGCTGTCCGCGCATCCCTCAAGGCTTAACCCTTAGCCGATGCGTTGTCATGGCCCCGGGGTTACCCCGGGGCCTTTCTTTTTCACGGGAGCGTTCAGATGTCCATGACCCCAAAGGAACTCGTCGGGATGACGGCGGCCAAGCGTATCCATGATGGGATGCTCATCGGGCTTGGTACCGGCAGCACCGCAAAGTGGTTTACACACTATGTGGCTGAGCGCGTCCGTGCCGAAAACCTGATGGTTCGTTGTGTGTGTACATCGGATGCGACCGAACACCAAGCGCTTGCCGCCGGGCTGAATGTGATTCCGCTAGGTGCGGGGATGACGCTGGACATTTGTGTTGATGGCGCCGATGAGTTTAACAGCGATCTCATTCTGATCAAGGGTGGGGGCGGGGCCCATGTCCGTGAAAAGATCGTGGCACGTGCCGCGCGGCAGGTGGTCATTGTGACGGATTCCAGCAAGCGCGTCGCAACGCTTGGAGCCTTCCCGCTCCCCGTTGCGGTTTTGCCATTTGCCTCCGAGAGCACGGCTGAGCTGCTGCATCAATGTTTTGAGGTGCCGGTGACGCAGCGGACATCCCCGGATGGCACTCCCTTCCTCTCCGATGACAACCTCGCGATTCTGGACCTCCACTTTGGCGTGATCAAGCGCCCGGCGCTTCTCGATCAGCGTATTCGCCAGCTGCCCGGCGTTGTTGATACGGGACTTTTCGTTGGGATTGCGCATGAGGTTTTGGTCGCGCACCCGGATGGTCGCGTGGAATCCGTGAGGCTACCGCAATGACAGATACCGAAATCGCGCGCCGGTTCCGCCAAATTGGCGACATTTTGGAAATCAAGGGCGAGAATCCCTTCAAAATCAAGGCCTACCGGACAGCCTGCGACACGATTGAAGCGCTGGAAGACAACCTTGCGG
>CAIWTR010000616.1 GCA_903915615.1 uncultured Armatimonadota bacterium | reverse complement strand
GGTCCTCGATGGCCGTAAGTTCGTGACACCTGACGACGTTCAGGCAGTCATGTTTGATGTCTTCAATGTCCGTCTACAAGGTACCTATGCAAACCTGCATGATGTCGTAGCGCGTTTACAGCACGACATTTCTGTACCAATGGAAAGTCCCTAACTGCTTAATTGTGCTTCGATATGTCATCACGCAGCAACATCAGGAACCGCCTCCCGTTGTCTGCGTGGACATCGAGCGGTTGAGGTCTGTGGCCATCCGTCGATCGGCGATATTGATGAATGTATCCTTATCGGCAATCACAGCCTGCGGAGGAAGCTGCTCGCTCTGGGTAGTGAGACCGGTCATTTTGCGCACGGCGGTCCCGATGGCCATGAACTCAATCAGGCCATTTGAGAGCTGATAGACATACGTCTTGACGCCAACGACATCATCTGCGCCGCAGAGCTCGGCATCGGCTTTAACGCGCTTGATCGCATTCTCGCGTGCCTCGTAGATAAGCGTCGACATTTCGGTGATCTCGCCGCGCGCGAGGGACTTAAAGGCGCTTCGTATACTGCCGACAAAGCCGAGCGAGTAGACGCTGACGCCGAGGACCAACTGGATGGGGAAGTAGCCCATCTTGATCACATTCCACATTTCCTCATTGGTGAGGTCGCTGGTGATGGGCTGTTTGCGCGAGAGCTGCTCAAATGCCGGATGACGACTCGCCGTCCCGACCATCACCATCTCCTGCATTCCCGATAGTGGAAGAATATTCGTCTTGATGCCAACAACGGCATTCGCGCCCGCTTGGCTGGCTTCTTCGGTGATACGCCACAGGGCACGGTGGCGTGTCTCGTTGAAGACATCGGAGAATTCCTTAACTTCACCGCGCGCAAGGCTTTTGAGGCCACCCATGATGCCGCCGCCGACGCCAATCGAATACGCAACATTCCCAAAGACAAACTTCATGGGCGTAAATCCGGCATCGATTTGACAAAACAGCTCCTGGCCATCCGCGCTGCTGGAGAACAAAGGCTCGGCGGACTTCTGGCCATCGTGGTGGACACAGTTTCCGATCGACAGAAACTCCACATTTCCACCTTGCCACACGAGCTCGGAGTTCATCCCGGTGATGCCCGTCGCGCCACAATTTTTTGCTTCACGCATCAGGCGCTCGATCGCCGCTTGGCGGCCTTCGTGCACAATGGATGTCACTTGTTCGACTTCGCCGCCGGTGAGGGTTTTGATACCTGCTCCGATACCACCCGCAAACCCGATGGAATGGACTGAATTCCCAACAACCAGCTCGCCGGGCGCAAAGCCCTTGGCATGCAAACAATACATTTCATTCCCGGAGAGACCCGTCACGATCGTCATCGAAGCTCCATCCAATCCCGCACCATATTCGTGCTTACGTACAGTGTACATCTCTTGCCATGCGTCCGTTGACACCATACACTTGGGCTCATTTATTGGCAAACAATTGTTTGTTTTGTGCCTTCCGGATTTGAAACGGAATGCCGATTATAGGTTTGAAGGATTGTGATGAATATGCAAATCGATGTGATTGAACTCCCCAAAATGCGCGCTGCGGCG
>CAIWTR010000615.1 GCA_903915615.1 uncultured Armatimonadota bacterium | reverse complement strand
CTCTGCACCAGCGGCGATGTACTGTTCATTCCCCAAACCAATTCCGACGGCACAGTTGGATTCAACAATGACACGGTGTCCCGAAGAAACGAGTGCTTCAACTCCAGCCGGCACCAGACCGACACGGTTTTCATCAACCTTAATTTCACGCGGGACGCCGATAATCATTTCACTTCATCTCCTGACACCGGCGGGGCAGTTACGGATGCTTCAAACGATGGCAGCAGTGCCTGACTTGGAAACACACCCATTACAATCACTAATGTTGCCGCAGAAACAGCAACCAGCTTACTCGCACCATCAGTTGACGATGTCTCTTGTTGGGTTGAATCGACAAAGAACATTTCACTGATCACACGTAGATATGCGTACAAGCCAATTGCACTTCCGATAAGAGCAACAACCGCAACCCACGTCCCACCAGCGCTAAGCAGTGCCATAAAGACACCCAGCTTAGTCAGGAAGCCAACGGTAAGTGGTATTCCAGACAGGGAAAGCAAGAAGATACCAAGGGTAATTGCTGCGCCAAGATTCCGCTTCCCGAGACCACGGTAGGCACTGATGGCATCAGCATCTTCGCCATCCTTACCCAGCCATGCGACAACAGCAAAGCTTCCGATAGTTGTGATTGCGTATGCAACGATGTAGAAGGTAACCGCGGTAATCGCAGCAGCCTGAGATTCAGTTCCGAGGGATGCCAACAAGCCTAGGACGATGTAACCACCATGCGCAACGGATGAATATCCAAAGAGGCGTTTGATGCTCTTTTGATTCGCTGCACCCGTATTACCAACAATGATCGACAGCAGCGCTAACCCAATCACGACAACGTTGATTGCCGCTCCTGTATCTGCGCCAGCCAAAATGGTGAAGAAGCGCATCAGGATTGTAAACGCAGCAACTTTACTCGTGGTCGCTAGAAATCCAGCAATCGGTGCCGGTGCGCCCTGGTAAACATCTGGAGCAACCATATGGAATGGCGCAACTCCAGCCTTAAACATCAGCGAACCGATAAGCATCACCGCGCCAAGCAAAAACAATGGGCTCGTCCCAAATCCGGGAACCTGATGGATGGCCTTCGAGATTGTTACGATATTGGTAAATGAGTACCCTTGAGGCAGCTCAAGCCCATTTGCTTTCATCGCAAGACCGACACTACCGTAAATCAATGCGATACCAAACAGGAGGATTGCACTGACGAATGCGCCCATCAAGAAGTACTTTGCACCCGCTTCTTCGGATGCTGCTTGAGCACGTCGATAGCCTGCGAGGACATAGAACGCAACCGACATAATCTCGATACCAACAAAGGCATTTACCAAGTCGAGACTTTGTACCAAGACCATTGCGCCTGCCGATGCAAGCAAGATCAGGGCACGATACTCACCCTTAGGCAAGTGAAAGGACTGCAGGATTTCGGATGAAGCAACAATCGTTACAGCTGCAATCGCTGCAAGCAGGATTTGCATTGTAACGACGAGGCCTTCGACAGCGATTCCATTTGAGAACGCTGTGCGTAGCTGACCACCCAATGTATAGCTGCAAAGCATCGACGCAATACAGAACAGAATGGCCAGGAACGTACCAAATTTCCTGGTATCCGATCGCTTTGATGCAAGATCAGTAAGCAGTACAACGCAGCCCCCAACTGCCATCAGTATCGGAGCGCCTGCAGCATGAATATCACCAAAATTCACTTACTTGACCTCCGGCTGCATGGCAGCGCCAACCTTGTGTCCATTGTCTGACGCAATCGCCAGCAATGGAGACGGGGCCACACCGATTCCAATGATCATCAGTGCCAACGCCAACAACACACTTCGCTCTGATACTCCGAGGGATATCACTTTGGATGCATCAGATTTTGAGCCGCCGTAAATGCTCCGCTGAATCATCCACAGCATATAAACGGCAGAACCGATAGCCCCGGCGGATGCGATCGCGGTCTGGTATGGGAACTTATGGAAAGCTCCAAGCAGAATCAGGAATTCACCCACAAACCCATTGGTTAGCGGGAGTGCTACGGATGAGAACGTAAACAAGAGGAGCAACCGGCTGAACAACGGAGAGTCGGACCAAATTCCACCAAGTGCGGTCACTTGACGACTGCCTCTATACCTTGAGATGAAATCGCAACAGATGAACAAAGCACCCGTCGTGATTCCATGGTTGAGCATCTGCAAAACGCTACCAGAGCGCGCAGCATCATCCCCTACCACCGCACCGATGACGATGTAGCCCATGTGGCTAATCGATGAGAACGCGATGACAGCCTTGATGTCGGTTTGTGCAGCAGCTACAAATGCTCCGTAGACAACGGACACAGCTCCAAGCGTCACGATAAGTGGAACGAGGCTTTCAGCAAAGTCTCCACCCAGTGGCAACGTAAAGCGTATCAGGCCATAAACACCAAGCTTTGCCATCGCACCGGACAGCAACAGGAGCATTCCGGTAGGTGTATTGATGTACGCACGGCCAAGCCATGCGTGCAATGGAACAACAGCCGCCTTGGTCGCGAAAGCAATGAACGATGCTATTGCAAACCAGCGCAGCAACGATGGGTCAACCGCACCAGCTGCCACTAAGTCTTTGAGCGTAAGGTAATCAAATGTCCCGGTAGCGATTCTCAGTCCAATGATCGCACTCAGAAGGAGGAGAGAACCAATAACAGTGAATACGAAAAACTGGATTGCAGCTTTGCTTCGGTCTCCACCGCCGAACATCCCAATCGCAATCAAAACAGGAATCAATGCTGCTTCGAAGGCGATGTAGAACAACAAGATGTTCAACGAGGCGAATGCGACATTTGTTAGTGCCCCGGCTACAAGAATAGACAGGTAATAGGCTCGCACAGCGTTCTTAGGTGCAGGGATTACGATGACCGCAATAACCGTTAGGAACGTGGTAAGCAAGACCAAAAGGGATGACATCCCGTCGAGTCCAAAGCTGAACATCAGCCCAAGTTTTGGCAACCAAGGTGCATTGAAGACATGGTGGAAGCCTCTGTCAATCGTCCCGCCGGTAGTGATTCCCAGTATTGAGAGCAAACACGCGATGGCGCTTCCGATAATGGAAATGGACTTTGCCGACTTTTCGTGCACAAGGCTAGCTATCACTGCTGCAATCAAGGGTAAGGCAACAATCACCAGAATAAGTTCATTCATATCAGTTGCCTCCTCGGGTTCCAGCAATCAAGACTACTGAAACAATGACAATCAAGCAGATAGCCATGCTAAGGATATAGTCACCCACAATTCCGCTTTGCCAGCGTCGGACAGACTTTCCGACGAAATCCACGCTTGAATGGCCAAGGCGTAGTAGTCCACGGGCGCCGTTCCGTTCGACCGATAAGTTGGACCACGCGGCAGCGGCGGTAAGCGGTTTTACGACGATGGCTGCATAGAGGTCATCGAAGCGAAGCGCCGAAGCGAAGAACGCAAACACTGGGCTTGATTTTGCACCAGTGCCGACTGTGAAGCTTTTGTACTTCGCGACGGACATTGCGGATGCCACCAACGCAACAACAACGCTGATCCCCATCACTAAGCCACTGTTGTGGGAGTGTTCTGGCGAAGGGATAACAGGCGCCAACCAATCAGAGTAGAAGTGTAAACCTACGGCAGGAGCATTCATGAATCCCGCAATAACACTCAGAATCCCTAGGATTGCCAACGGCAATACGATCCGGGTGTCTGGATGGTGTAAATGATGCGCAGTATGTTCATCCACCCGGCTGGAACCTTGGAAGGTGAGCATATACATTCGCCACATATAGAACGCAGTGAGTGCGCTGGTCGCAGCAGCTAATCCATAGACCGGACGATTATGATCAAACGCGGCCAGGAGGATCTCATCCTTTGACCAGAATCCAGCAAGCGGCGGGATTCCCGCGATAGCGATAGTGCCGATAAGGACCAACAGGTGAGTTGACTTTATCTTTGAGGCAAGTCCGCCCATCTTGCGCATGTCCTGCTCGCCGTGGAGGGCATGGATAACGGCACCAGCACCGAGGAACAAAAGCGCCTTGAAGAATGCGTGCGTCGTTACATGGAACATCGCTGCAGTGAACGCACCACAGCCACAGGCAACGAACATCAGTCCGAGCTGAGACACGGTGGAGTAAGCGAGCACCTTCTTGATGTCCCACTGAGCCACTCCAGCACATGCGGCTACTAATGCGGTAAGTCCACCGGTCCATGCAACAACCTGCATTGCAAGCGGCGACATCTCGAAGAGGAGATGGAATCTACAAACCAGATAAATACCTGCCGTTACCATCGTAGCAGCGTGGATCAAAGCGGAAACCGGTGTAGGACCTTCCATCGCATCGGGAAGCCATACAAACAGCGGAAGCTGCGCACTTTTGCCAGCAGCACCACCAAAGAGCAGCAAAGCAATCGCCGTCGCAACTCCCGTCTCAACATGGAATGTAGATGACGCGGTCAGCTGCGTGAGGATTCCACTGTCTCCGTACAGGTTGAGCGTTTTGAACTCCCTGTATAGCATAAACATTGCAATCAATAATGCGACATCACCGATGCGGTTTACGATAAACGCCTTCTTTGCCGCTTGTGTTGCAGACCACTTCTCTTGCCAAAAGCCGATCAGGAGGTAAGAAGCAAGTCCCACACCCTCCCAGCCCACGAAGAGGAGCGGCAAGTTGCCAGCCATCACAAGCACGGCCATAAAGAACACGAACAAGTTCAGATAGGCAAAATACCGTGAGTAGCCCTTGTCCCCATGCATATAGCTCGCGCTGTAGATGTGAATCAGCGCTCCGACTCCCGTAATCACGAGGAGCATTCCCCCATTGAGAGGGTCAACATGGAAGCTGAACGGGATGGACAGCGGGGTCCCTGGAACGGACATCCATGCAACTGCATTGGATTCAACGAAGTGACCTGGACTGCTGCTTACTCCACCAACGACTGCAATCGCGGCGATAAAGGCACCAATGACACTTAGAATAGCAATACCAGAGGACAGTCGTTCGCCGAGTTTAGACCCTATGGTCCCATTGATAATGGCACCAATGAGCGGGATGAGCGGTACTAACCACAATATGGTTGACATCGTGATTCTTACCCTTTCAATCCGTTGAGGACATCAACATCTACATTGTCCTTCGTTCTAAAGATTGCAATCAATATCCCAAGTCCTACGGAAACTTCGGCTGCCGCTACTGCCATCACAAAAATCGTCAACATCTGACCACCAGCATCGCCAAGATACCGGCCAAATGCAATCAACGAGAGGTTGACAGCGTTTAACATGAGCTCGATGCTCATGAAGATAAGAATCGGATTACGACGCGTCGTTACACCAGCAATCCCCAGTGAAAAGAGGATCATCGACAACACGATGTAATAGTTCAACGGTATGGACATCAGGCCTTATCCTCCGAGGGTTGCTGTCTTTTCCCGGCAAGCACAACGGCACCGATGACTGCGACCAGTAATAGGAAACTCGTCCACTCGAATGCAAACAACCAAGGAAGGTTAGGGTTGTACAACACCTTACCAATCCCCTCGACGCTACCGGCTGAGGAGCCAGTTACCATTGCATCGGCCGGCAACATCACATCCGGTTGCCCTTTGAGTGCAACTGCGGACATCAGTCCACCAAACCCGATGGCGGATGAAAACGCGATGATCGTGCGTACGCCACGGTAGCTGGTGTTCAGATTAGCTTGTCCCATGTTTAGTAACATGATCACAAACAGGAACAGGACCATAATCGCGCCGGCGTAAACAATCACTTGCACCGTCGCGAGGAAGTACGCATTCAATGACAAGTACAAACCAGCGACACTAAACAGGTTGATGACCAGACTCAGTGCAGCACGCAATGGATTTTGTAGGATGACCACCAGTAATCCACTTGCGATCGCAGCTACAGCGAAAAACAGGAACATCAAGCCCTGACCAGAAAGGAGCGCCTGGAGTGTCATAACACAATCCCTTTATGCGTCACGTCACTTGTAAATGCACGCATCAGTCAATCCTCTCAAGCTGAGGGTCTGGGACCAGCAACATTTCTTTGGTGTAGATGAGCTTTTTACGGCTATCCTCAGCGAGCTCGAAAATGTCCTTGAGCTCAATTGCACCCGTCGGGCAGGATTCCTGACAGAAACCGCAATAGATACAGCGGAGCATATTGATTTCGTAACGTTCCGCAAAACGCTCGCCAGGACTCTTTCGGTCTTGATCTGTGTTCTCACCGGCTACGACAAGAATTGCATTCGCGGGACATGCGCCAGCACAAAGGGAGCACCCGATGCACTTTTCCATGCCATTGTCATAGCGGTTAAGTACATGGCGCCACCGGGCTCTGCGTCCCATCGGCCGACGAAACTCAGGATAGGACAAAACCGTTGTCGGCTCGATAATCTTTACACCAACACGCGCCATACCCTGAAATGGAGCGAGCACTTCAGATGCTATCTGACGTACATCAGACCAGAATTCTGACATCGACTAGTCCTCCACCGGCATCCGGGCAGCAATCGCCCGAACAACACTCTCACGACGTATTGGGAGGCGGCTTGCTTCATCCCCTGATTTGCGAGCCTTCCAATGCAGATATGCAACCCATAGAACAATCGTTGCCAAGCAGCCAGCGATTCCAACGGCAATAAAGTGCCCCACTGCACCAAACAGCTGCTGTAACGCCATCGATGTTGCAACAAGCACCACATTAGCCAGAGCTGTCGGTAGCAATACTTTCCAACCAAAATGCATCAGCATGTCGTAACGAAGTCTTGGTTGACTTGCACGTACGAGGATGAAGAAGCTGATTAGCGTGTAGAGCTTGATGAAGAGCCACGCTGGCGCGATCACAACATGGTTGACAAAGTTCAACACAGATGACGGAAAGAACGTCCAGGATGCCGGCAGCTGGCCGAGAATTCCCCATGGAGCCGTGTAGCCACCGAGGAATAGCGTGACACAGATCGCAGACACGATCATCATGTTTGCGTATTCGCCCATAAAGAACATCGCAAACTTAAACGATGTGTATTCCGTGTGGAAACCCGCGACAAGTTCGGTTTCAGCTTCCGGAAGGTCAAATGGCGCACGGTTGGTTTCAGCAATCATCGAGATCATGTAGACGACTGCTGCAACCAGACCGAAAGGAAAGAGCTTGAAGATGTTCCAGTTCCAAAATCCAGCAGAAACGGATTGTGTCCACACTGAGTAGTTAGAATCAGGAATCGGAACATTGGTCGCGATTGTCTGGCTATGAACGAGCTCCTGCATCGCAAGTGTCCCGGTCATCAAAAGAACAGCGATGATACTGAGGCCCATTCCAAGTTCGTACGAAATCACCTGACTGGATGCACGGAGTCCACCAAGCAGCGAGTACTTGTTATTGGATGACCATCCAGCAAGAATCACTCCATAGACTTCGATGGATGCCACCGCAAGCAGGAAGAGGATTCCAACGTTTAGGTGCGGGGCAACTGCTCCCCAGTCCGACGAGCTATTCCAAGGCAAAACCGTCAAGCTACAAATCACAGGGACGAGTGCAATCGCTGGAGCTAGGTAATAAAGGGTTTTGTCCACGTTTGTCGGCGTGATGTCTTCCTTCATCATCAACTTGAGCGCATCGGCTAACGGCTGCAGCAAGCCGAATGGCCCAACACGGTTTGGACCGAGACGTCCCTGCCAGAATCCGAGTAAGCGGCGTTCGAGCCAGACAAGGATTGGGACGCTTCCAAGTCCGCCAGCGAGTGCGATCACGAAGCGCAGCAAAGATCTGACAAACTCGGCATACCAAGGAATTTGGTCAGCATTATTGACAAACAAGTCACGCCAAACGGGCGAGTTCAAAAGCTCTGACATTATTCGCTCCCCCCTGGCACTAATCCGGCTGGCAGTACATCGGATGGAGTAAACACCGGTAACGGATTACCAACACGAGCATTGAGCTCCAACATCACCTGCCACTGCGGGCGCGTACCTGCTTTTGGTGGAACAACTGCATCTACCGTCTGCAGCTGACCATCCACGTTGAGGTAGGAACCAGCCGTTTCAGAAAACGATGCGATTGGAAGCACGACGGATGCCTTCGCAGTCGTAGCATTCATAAACTGACTTGTTACGACAACAAATGCATCTGAAGAGAATGCGGCGTTCGCCAATCGGCTATCACGCATGTGCGTAACAGGATCTGATCCCATAACGAACACATGTTTGATGGATCCAGCGCTAAGTCCACTTAGGACATCCGTTGCTTTACTTGACGCATCCAAGCCTACTGACAAGTCAGAGACGGATGGCGCTTCGGTTCCATCCAAGCCCGCGAGATAAGGTCCGTATGCATTGGCATCGGATGCCAGCACAGAATAACCACATCCTGCCGCAGAACAAGCAGAATCAATCACTTGATAGTCAGCTGCTGCCAGAGTATCTGGAACCAGCACAACCGATTCTGGTGTAAGCGCTACATCGCCAAGGCCAATCACTGAATCAATGGAAACGACTACAGCACCATTTCGCTGCGCCTTAACTGAGCGGAGGTAATACATCGGCTGGTCATATGCGAGGTCCATTCCGATGCTCACAATGTGCTGCGCCTTTTCAACTGAGACAATCGATGCCTTTGGTAACCGTCGAGGTGCTTCGTTGAGCTGATAGGCAAGATTCGTAGCCGAATACACGCCACGATAAAGCTTATTTAGCAGGACATTGTCTTCGACGGTACCAGTGGTGGTTCCGATTGCCGCTAGCGAAGCTGATCCATAGTTCTCTGCAACATATTGGAGATTGGTGACCACGGCCGAAAGTGCGGTGTCCCAATCGGTCTCAACGAGAGCACCATGAGCATCCCGAATCAGAGGAACCGTAAGACGCTCAGGTGAATTGACATCCGCATTGCCAAACTTGCCCTTATCACACGTCCACTCTTCGTTGATGTCTTCGTTTACCCGACCATTGATGCGGACGACTTCACCCATACGGTGGCCAACGGCGATGTTGCAGCCATTTGAGCATTTTGTACAGATTGAGTCAGAAGACTTCACTTCCCAAGGTCGACCTTTGAAGCGGAATTGTCGGCTTGTCAACGCACCGACAGGACAGATTTCAATCGTGTTTCCACTGAAGTTGGAATCAAATGTCCCACCAAGGAATGGGCCGACTTCAGACTGTGCGCCACGGTTGATTAGTCCAAGCTTGGAGTCGCCGGCGACCTCGGATGCAAAGCGCGTACAGCGCATACAGGTGATACAGCGCTCACGATCCAGTACGACATGGTCGGAAATCGGCAACGCCTTTACGTAGCGTCGTTTGTCCTCGATAAAGCGTGTGTTCGGTGGACCATAGGAAATGGTCATGTTCTGCAGAGGACACTCACCGCCACGATCACAGACGGGACAGTCCAATGGGTGATTCGCAAGAATCAGCTCCAAGACGCCGTTCTGTGCCTTCTTGACATCCGGGGTTGTGGTCTTGATAACCATCCCATCTGCGGCGGGAACCGTACAGGTTGCCATGATGGATGCTCTGCGTTGACCAAACATTTCCAGCTCGACGCTCGCGAGACACATCCGGCAAGCTCCAACGCTGGTCAGCCTTGGATGGTAGCAGAAATATGGAATATCAGACCCTGCCGAAAACGCCGCCTCAATGACCAAGGTACCCTTTGGAACCGAGACAGACTTGCCATCGACAACCAGACTTACCATGGGGACACCGGCATCTTGCGCAGCCTTTGTGTCTGTAACCACTTTGTTGACATCAGCGCTTTCGGCTGGAGTCTTTGGCCGGTCAGGGCCGTTTTGCGTTGACATAGTGATGTTATGCTCCCAGCTGTCCGGCATCAGAATAGGTGTTCCGACCATGATGAATATACGAGAGATATTCATGGCGGAACAGTCGCAGGCTCGTCATGACAGGCCAAATAGCCCCTTCGCCAAGAGCGCAGAACGACTTACCCCGAATCGAATCACAGATGTCCCAGATAAGGTCGATGTCCTGTTCACGTCCACCACCGGATGCGATTCGGGCGTAGATTTTGCTAAGCCAATCCAATCCTTCACGACAAGGCGTGCACTTGCCACACGATTCGTGATGGTAGAAGTCAACCAAGCGATGCGTGACCTTGAAGACATCTGTCGTTTCATCGAAGATCATTAAGCCGCCAGAACCGAGTCCGAGTGTCTGCGTGTTTTGCGGAATACCTTCGTAATCAAACGGGTAGTCAAGTGGTGTTGGTGGAGCAAAGCCCATCGAACTTCCGCCCGGGATATAGGTCTTTAGCTGATGTCCATCACGAACACCGCCAGCAATATCGAGAACCTCTGAAAACGGAGTCCCAAGCACTATCTCGTAGATTCCAGGCTTGTTTACATGGCCAGAGATTGAAAAGAGTTTGGTTCCTCGGGATCTCGGAGAACCTACACCAATCTCAGCATATTTGGCACCACCAAGCTCTAGAATCGCTGGAATCGTGGCTGCCGTTTCGACATTGTTGACAACGCTAGGACGCTTCCAGACGCCAGAAATCATCGGCAATGGCGCAGCCGGTGGCTTGAGTCGAGGCATTCCCCGCTCACCCATCAGGCTGGACATAAGCGCAGACTCTTCACCACACTCATAAGCACCTGCGCCCAAGTGAGTGTAGATGTCAAAGTCCAAGCCAGACCCAAGAACATTTTTGCCCAGAAAGCCAGCGGCATACGCATCGTTGATTGCCTTTTGAACACTCTTCCATGGCTCGATATATTCACCACGGATATAGATGTAGCATTTCGCGGCTCGCACTGCAACCATGGAACACAAACAACCTTCAACCAACAAGTGCGGGAGCGCATTCATCAGGTCGCGGTCTTTGGCGGTTCCCGGTTCACCCTCATCCGCATTGATAATGAAGTAGTGCTCGACGTCACGATTCTTTGGAAAGGCATTCCACTTAATGTGCGTAGGAAATCCAGCACCGCCTCTACCACGTAGGCCGGAGACTTTGACTTCTTCAATGATGGCTTCGGGGTCCATTGCGACGGCTTTGCGGAACTGCTCGTAGCCACCGTGCGCCACATACGTTTCCAAGCGGTTGATACCAGGTACGTTTCGGTGCCGATAAAGGAGCTGTGTCTGTTCTACTGGCATCTAAAACTCCCCCTGCTCAGGCATTTGGCTCTGTGGTGGATTTACAGATTCACTCGGCATGTTTGCGAGCTCTTCGATGAGTTTGTCTACCGTTTGTTCGGTTGCATTCTCGTAGTACGTGCTCCCGACCATCAATGCTGGTGCGTGACAGCATGCGCCGAGGCACTCAACGCGCTCTACTGAAAAGGTGCCATCTGCAGTCATCTCGCCGGCATGAATACCGAGTTTGCGCTCGCAGTAGCCGATGAGCTCATCTGCGCCGTTGACCATACAGGCCACGTTCTGGCAGATTTCAATCCGGTGGTGTGCAACGGGGCGCTTGTTGTACATCGTGTAAAACGTTGCAACGCCAGCCACATCGGATGCAGGGACTCCGAGATGATCGGCAACTTCCTGCATCGCTTCAGGGGGCAACCACCCGCCATACACTTCCTGAGCAACCCAAAGTGCCGGCAACAAAGCCGCCTTTGCTGTCGGATATCTGGCGATAAGGGCATCCAGCCGCCGCTTTGTATCATCCGTGAACTTAGCCATTGTGCAATCCATATCCCATATCAACCGGGTTATCGGTCAATGTCGCCCAATACAATGTCGATGGAACCAATCATCGCAACAACATCAGCGACCAAGCGTCCTTCACACATTTTGGGTAATGCCTGTAGGTTGTAGAAGGACGGCCCCTTGATGCGGACCCGATACGGTCGATTGCTGCCATCCGAGATGACGTAGTAAGCCTTCTCCCCGCGTGGCCCTTCCACTACTCCGAGGGCTTCGCCCACAGGTGGATGGTAGCCTTCGGTGAAGAGTTTGAAGTGATGGATGAGTGCTTCCATCGATGTATCAAGCTCAGCCTTCGGCGGAGGTGCGATTTTGCGATCATTTGTGCGAACTGGCGCACCCGGCATCGCAAGGGCACGCTTCATCGCCTGCCGACAAATCTCGTAGGACTGTCGCAGCTCTTCCATTCGGACGCGGTAGCGATCAAGGACATCCCCGTATTGGCCAACAGCAATATCAAATTCGTACTGCTCGTAGCCACTGTAAGGATTGGACTTGCGTAAGTCCCAAGCCACACCGCTTGCACGAAGCGATGGTCCGGTCAGACCAGCATCGAGTGCATCCTGCGGAGTCAAGACACCAACACCGCGGGTTCGCTCGAGCCAGATCGGGTTGTTCGAGAGAAGTCCCTCGTACATTTCCATCCGCTTCGGGAATTGATTGAGGAAGCTCTCAACCCGCTCATACCAGCCGGAAGGCATGTCACCGCGGAGTCCACCAGGACAGATCCAAGATGTCTTGGTACGAACACCTGACATGTGCTCTTTGATTTCAAGAATCAGATCACGATCCTGCCAGGTGTAGAAGAAGACAGACATCGCACCAATATCAAGGGCGTGTGTCCCAAGCCACAGCATGTGAGATGCGATGCGCTCTAGTTCATTCAGGAGAACTCGGAGCACCTGAGACTTTTCGGGAATGACGACATCAACCAACTGCTCAACTGCGAGCGAGTACGCCAGGTTGTTGCACAGGTTTGACAGGTAATCTTCCCTGTCCGTGAGAACCAGCGCTTTGTAGTAGCTGAGATTCTCCATCGTCTTTTCGATGCCAGTGTGCAGGTAGCCGATATGAGGCGTACAGCGGACAACGTTTTCGCCATCCAGCTCGAGAACGAGCCGCAGAACACCGTGCGTGCTTGGGTGACTCGGCCCCATGTTGATGGTCATGGTATCGGCACCGGTGTCAGGATCGTGCTGGCGCTCTACTTCGATTCCAGCCGGAAATGTGGTGCTACGCTCAGACATGAGGTCACTGTTTTGCATCACTTAGACTCCTGCTCACGCACATTGTGACTAAATTCAACTTCTTCTCCGCCAAGGGGAAAGTCTTTCCGAAGTGGATGACCGACCCAGTCATCTGGCATCAGGATGCGTCGCAAGTCCGGGTGCCCCGTAAACTCTACTCCAAACATGTCGTAGATTTCGCGCTCAGGCCAGACAGTCGCAGGATAAATTCCAGCCGCAGTAGGACAGGGTTGATCGAGCGCTAGTGCTACACGCACGATGATTCTGTCGGAATGTTGGATTGAGTACAGCGAATACACGACTTCAAAGCGATGCGCCGTACTAAATGCGAGGCGGTCAACTCCGAAGCAATCAGACAGCAGGTCATAGCTACTGTTTTCCTTCGCAATGCGAAGGAAAGCCTCGATTACATCGGGAGTGACAGTGAACGACGGGATGCCATTGCAATTTTGGAAGTCAACGACACTCTCCTGCAGTCCATGCTCGTTCACTACGCTTAAAAAGCGATGCGAGATGCCGTCCAGGGTCCCTGGAGTCATCGTCAGTGCAGAATGGAATGTCTTGTTACGGATTGCCAGATCACTACCGGACAACCCCAAGCGGACATCAGCATCAACCATGCGTTTTTACACCCGACGACTCAAAATGATAAGTGCACAATACTTTGCGAATTTTATCACAAAGTCTCCCAGCAGCGATGAGTCAGAAGCTGCAGAAGGACACCACGACAACGATGGAATCTAGTAGCGCTGACTAAAACGCTCTTGATCGATTTTCTCTTGAAGCTGCATGATTGCATGAATCAATGCATCTGGAGATGGAGGACATCCGGGAACATAGATGTCGACCGGAACAATCTGGTCAACACCCTGAACAACTGCATAGTTATTGAAGACACCGCCATTGGACGCGCAGTCACCCATTGCGATAACCCACTTAGGGTCTGGCATCTGATCATAGACTTGGCGAAGGACTGGGGCCATCTTTTTGCAAACACGCCCACTTACAATCATCAGGTCTGCTTGACGCGGGGAAGCCCTAAAAGCCTCAGACCCGAATCTGGCCAAGTCATAGCGACTATCCGTGGATGCCATCATCTCGATGGCACAGCAGGCAAGTCCGAAAGTTGCAGGCCACAACGAGTTTTTGCGCGCCCAGTTGACAACCTTGTTCATCGAAACCGTCAGAAACGGCTGATCTGTTTCTAGCCCCATTCCAAGCCTCCGCGCTTCCAAACATATATGTAGCCGACCAACAGAATCGCTACGAAGACCAGCATTTCAACAAGATTGAAGAACATCAGGCCGCCGGATGCTTTGTAGTTGACTGCCCAGGGGTAAAGAAAAATCGTTTCAATATCAAAAACAATGAAGAGCATTGCAGTGAGATAGAACTTTACCGGGAACCGCTCCCGTGCTGAACCAATCGCCGGTACACCACACTCATAGGTCGAGTCTTTGCTAGCCGATGGGCGTCTTGGACCCAGCAATGCGGACAAACCAATAAGTGCCAGCGCAACAATAGTCGCACCAGCAACCATCACGAGCACAGGAATATAGGATGACAACATGGTTACAAATCCAATCGATTGAACTGCGAATCCCCCAGTATTCCAAGGCACAGTCCAACGCGAACTGTACCACGCAGCCTATCTGCGAAACAATAGGCTTGACATGACTTGCCGGTCAGGAGTAATGTTAGAGCAGTGGTGCCCTTAGTCGGGTATTGCTGGGGAATCATCCCTAATGTGGTGGACGACTTGCATTGCCGCAGGACGTCATCACGTAAAACAAAGAGGAGGCATCGTCTATTCTTATGCGTAACTTGACGATTTCGTTTGTAGCTCTCGTTGGCTTGGCTGCTTTGTCCAGCACTGCCAATGCACAGGAAGTCAAAATTGGAGGTTCCCTCGGAATCAATTTCTCCAATAACTTCAATAAGCCAGCTGGTGGCAACACATTCCTGTACAACTCCAAAGATGCTCAGTTTTCTTTGAACCTTGCTGAGTTGACCGTCAGCCGCGAGGCAACTGCACGCAACCGCGGCGGTTTTCATCTTCGGTTCATCGATGGTGATGTCCGTAACGCGCTGTTGATGCCAGGAGCGTTTGTTGCAGAAGCATACGGAACACAGTTGATCGAAGCTGGCGACAAGGACATTCGCCTCGATGTCGGTCAATACCGCACATTCGTCGGATCCGAAGGTCTCGGGATCGACAACTTTATCAGCCGCTCATTTGCTTTCCAGTTCCTCACCCCAATCCTCGGACAAGGTGTACGTGCAGGGTTTGATTTGAACGACTCGACCCGTGTTACAGGTTCGATTCAGAACAAGTACAGCGGAACCGGCGAAGACAATCGTGATCTTTCGTACGCTCTTACTGTGGACAAGAAGCTCGGCGATGCAAGTGATCTACGCTTCAACCTCATCAGTGGACGCGAGAATGTTGGTGGTAACAACCGCGAGACCAACCTTGCAGGATTCCAATATTCCCGCCAGCTCTCCGATTCGAATGCGTTGCATGTTGACTACACACTGCGTTCCGGCCGTGATGCTGCAGACACGCGCTATGAAGCCACTGGCGTCAAGGGTGTTCTCGTCCTTGGTCAGTCAAATGGCGGAGCTCTTTCGCTCCGGGGCGAATACTTGCAACAGAACAGTGCTGATTCAGGCATTCTGCCAACCTTGACAGCAACGCCTGGCACCAAGCCAACGTTGACATCGATCGCTGTATCCTACAAGCTCCCTGCAACCAGCAAAACGGTTAGCACACTTCTCGAATACCGCTACGACCGCTCAAATGACTTCTTCTTTGGCGCCTCCAATGGCCTCAAGAAGGACCAAGGCACATTGTCGATCGCACAAGTCTACAAGTTCTAATTCACAGATTTTGTAGATACTTCAGCGCGGTGCATCATTAGGTGCACCGCGTTTTTCATTAAAATGCCTCTCTGTAGTCTTGACAGGTAAAAGCAAAACAGACTACACTCGCGCATCGATTCGCACTCTAGGAGTGTTCATCGATACATACACGTTCACGCAATGTCGCGGGTCGGTTGTTCGAAAGGACTACGGATATGGCGATTATAAAAGTGCAGGGGTTTCAAACAGAGCTTCGTTTCTGTGGTTGCCTGATGCGTGTATGCATGGGTCCCGCGTTTTAACGTCGGGGCCATTTTCAATTTACCCAAGGAGGAAACATGATCAAGATTGAAGCAGTCATCCGCCCGCAGCGCCTTGATGAAGTAAAAACAGCGTTGGATGACCTCGGTGTAACGGGAATGACCGTGACTGAGGTACGCGGCTCGGGTAAGCAAAAGGGTTATACGCAGCACTATCGTGGTGCTGAATACACTGTAAACCTTATCCAAAAGCTCAAGCTTGAAATCGTTGCAGCTGATAGTGAAGTGAATCGCATCGTAGATGCAATCTCTGCAGCGGCACGTACAGGCGAGATCGGTGATGGAAAGATTTTCCTTTCACCTGTACTCGATGCAATCCGTATTCGTACGGGTGAGCGCGGAAGTGATGCTGTTTAGCATTTCCTAAGCGCGTTTTTTGGTTCTTAAAATTTTAATCCTCCGTTAAGAGAGGAATGCCTACCCCAAAGGCTTTCGATGCTTGGCACTCACCCTGCCTTGTCCATATAGAAAGGAACGGTTCATGCGACATCCGCATTCCGTGTACGCTAAAGCCCAAAGCTCGATGCGTCGCTTCGCATACCTCTTGACAGCATTGGTGTCCATCATCATGCTGTCTGCCAATACACCAGTGGTGGCTCAAAGCACATCCCTCACTGACCCAACGGCCACATCTCCGTTAACATCGGCCCCGCAAGAAGTCTCAAAAAATGTCGGCGACGAGCAAGGTCTAACCCATCCGGATTTCACGACGAAGTTCGATGGAACAATAAAAGCCGACGATGGAACCGTCAAGAACGAATCTGCCCCTGAGCTAAACGCTGGTGATACGGCGTGGATGCTCATCTCTACGGCACTCGTTCTGTTCATGACGCCTGGACTGGCGTTGTTCTATGCCGGTATGACCAGAAGCAAGAACGTGTTAAACGTTCTCATGCAGAGCTTTATCTCAGTCTCAATCGTCACTGTCATCTGGGTCGTGGTTGGCTATAGCCTTGCATTTGCTCCTGGAACCAACGACATGATTGGTGGACTGGACTTTGTGATGCTCAAGGGTGTCGGCCAGACAACATTTGTCTGGAACGGTACCGCGATGGCCATTCCACATCAGGTCTTTATGTCCTTCCAAATGATGTTTGCAATCATTACACCTGCGTTGATCTCGGGTGCGATTGTAGACCGAATGAAGTTCGCCGCGTATTGCTGCTTCATCGCACTTTGGAGCCTGCTTGTGTATGTGCCGATGGCACATATGGTGTGGGGCCCAGGTGGAAAGCTCTTCAAGCTGGGTGCCTTGGACTTTGCTGGTGGAACCGTCATCCATATGACGAGTGGAATCTCCGCACTTATTCTCGCGATGCTTGTAGGTAAGCGTCGCCTATCGAGCCATGAAGATGCCCGTCCGCACAACCTTCCGATGACGTTGATCGGAACGGGAATTCTCTGGTTTGGATGGTTTGGCTTTAACGGTGGCTCGGCAGGAGCAAGCAATGGACTTGCCGGTAGCGCATTCATGGTTACTCACATTGCTGCAGCATCGGCAGGACTCGTCTGGTGCCTTATCGAGTGGATTCATGTCAAGCAACCGACGGCTCTTGGTTTCGCATCCGGTGCTGTTGCAGGCCTGGTAGCGATCACGCCGGCGTCAGGATTTGTGACCCCAAGCTCTGCCATCATTATTGGCGCAGTGGTTCCTCTCATCTCGTACACCGCGATTCAAATCAAGAACAAGCTGCAGCGAGTTGATGACACATTGGATGTCTTTGCTGTTCACGGTCTCGGCGGTATTTGGGGAGCAATCGCGACTGGCATCTTTGCAGATAAAGCCGTCAATTCCCTTGTACCGGCTGACCGTGGCGCTCTGATGTCTGCGCAGTTTCAGTCCATCATGTGGGCCGTCATTCTTGCTGGCGTTGGAACACTGGTGATCGGTCTCCTCCTGAAGGTTCTCTTCAAGGGACTGGCAGTATCAGCCAACGATGAAGAAGCAGGCTTGGATTTGTCAATGCACGGCGAAGCTGGCTACGTCTCCACGAGCGGCCTGTCTGATGCCCGCTCCAAGTAATCTTTTCGACACTTTCCGTTCAGAACTTTCTGTTCGAACATCATCTGTCTCTAAGGACTTTTGTATGAAATCACTTACTCTCTCTCTCGTAGCACCTATCGCTGTCGTTGCGCTCGCCTCGACTCAGGCAAATGCGCAAGGTATTCAGATCGGTGCAACCATCGAGACCAACTACACCGCTAACTTCAATCGCCCATCCACCGGACTGAACGGTGCGATAGGTGCGCCTTATTACTTCAATGCAAAAGAAGGCTCAACTCAGCTGAACCTCGGCGAGCTGCACTTCTTCTCCGACCCATCCGATAAGCGGAAAACAGGCTTTTCCATTCGTATGGTGGATGGCAATGTTGTCGCAGGATTGCCGCTTGGACTCGCGGGCGTTAACACTACCACACGCAATGTCTACGAGGCCTATGCACGTGTGATTGCCGGTGGCGCAAAGCCTGTTACCATCGATGCTGGTATCTTCCCTACCCACGTTGGTTACGAGACAATTCCTACCGGAACAAGCGCATTCTTCACGAAGGCATTCCAGTTTGGTCAGCTTCAGCCCTTCTACCACTCTGGTGTTAGAGCACAGTTTGCTGCAACGCCACGTGCGACAGCGATGCTCTCGCTCCTAAATCGTTACAACGGAGTCGAGTCAAATGGCAGCCGCACTCCAGGCCTTGGACTGCAATGGAATCAGGTCCTTTCTTCGAAGGACTCGGTCATCTTCAACTTTGCACGTGCTAAGGACACCGTGGCAGGAGCTGAGCGCGACAAGGCAATCACGAACTTTGGCTATTCGAGGACACTCGCACCAAATCTGACATTGGCAACCGATGCATCCATCGTTTCCGGTGTGCAGGCCGGCTCCGCAGGCTACAAGGCTGGAGCCGTAACTGGCTACCTCACCTATGCCATAAAGTCGGGCGATACCATTTCGATCCGTGCTGAACAGCTGGCAGATGACACGGCTGGAGGACTCTTCATTCCATCTGCAGACCCTGGAACAAAGCCAACACTGAGTTCCTTCACCTTGACCTATGAGTTCAAGAAGGGACAAACCGCTGCGAGCAGAACAATGGTCGAGCTTCGCCATGACAAGGCAAACACCGGAGTGTTTTCAACAGCATCGGGTACAGCCAAGTCAAGCACAACCCTGACAATTGGTCAGGTGTTCTCCTTCTAATCACTTCCCTCCAGTGCTATGCATCTGGAGGGATCATTTTCCCAATCCCGCTGAGTTTGACTGGAGAGAATTCTTTTAGGGATGAATGGAAACCACAAAACCGCCCGCGGCCCGATGAATATTCATTGGGAAGCGGGCGGTCCTTTTTACTGTTTACGCTACGAAAATGTGCTGATCTAACTGCCGAACTCTCTATTTGCTGTTCGTAACGACACTTATCATGCTTTGAATGTAAACACCTTAGTGGTATTGACGGAAGTTGAGTATAACTTTGCCCAAGATGGTGGCATCCCGGGTGATGATTGCCTTCAATGCTGGGTTTTCCGGCTGGAGACGAATTCCACTCGCACCGGCTGGGTAGAAGGTCTTGACTGTAGCCTCATCGCCAATGAGTGCAACGACGATGTCTCCCTGTGTTGCGGTTTCCTGTTGCTGGACAACAACGATGTCACCGTTCAGGATGCCGGCATTGATCATCGAGTCTCCCTTGACCCGCAATGCAAAACAGGATTTGTTTCGTGGAATCAATGCATCCGGTAATGGAAGATAGTCCTCCACACTCTCCTCCGCGAGAATCGGAGTTCCTGCCGCTACAGATCCGACCAGCGGTACGGATACCGTTCGTTTTGTCGCCATCGTTGCAGCATCCTGCAGGAGCTCAATTGAGCGATACTTGCACTTTCGGCGACTGATGTATCCTTTTTCTTCGAGAGCATCAAGGTGTTTTTGTACAGAGCACGATGACTTGAGTCCCGTCGCAAGCCCGAGCTCACGAACGGTTGGTGGTTGCCCGACGGACAGAATACTCTCTCTAATGAGCGATAAGATTTCCTGCTGCCGTGCGTTGATCGATTCCATCTGTGCGATTTACTCCCTGTAACTTTCGAACGCATTGTAGAGGCGAATAGGTGTTTGATGCAAACAACTTTTTGCCTTCTTGTGCTCCGATACAATGTGGGATGTCTCAGGATGGGTACATCACATGGTCTTAGGTAAGCGAGTTGTCGTGGTGCTTCCGGCATACAAGGCGGCAAAGACTCTTGAACGCACACTGGCGGATATCGATCGCTCTATCGTTGATGACATCCTGCTCGTCGACGACTGCTCTCCCGATGACACTGTTGCTGTGGCAGAATCCCTTGGCATAACCGTCGTTAAGCACACCCGTAACCGCGGATACGGTGGCAATCAGAAGACGTGCTACAACGAAGCGCTCCGCCGCGATGCTGACATTATCGTGATGGTACATCCCGATTATCAGTATGCTCCAACGCTTGTTGGTGCTCTGGCATCGCTCATCGCATCAGGTGAATACGATGCCGTACTAGGGTCCCGGATTCTTGGGACTCCCGGCGCGCGCAAATCAGGGATGCCACTTTGGAAATACATCGCCAATCGGATCCTGACACTGATTGAGAACATCTTACTCGGCGTCAAGCTAAGCGAATACCACACCGGTTTTCGAGCGTTTTCCTCCGATGTGTTACGTGCGTGCCCGCTGGAGGAAGCAAGTGATGACTTTGTCTTTGACAACCAAATGCTTGCGCAAATCATCTTCTTCAAATTTAGAATCGGTGAGGTATCCGTACCAACTCGCTACTTTGATGATGCATCATCAATCAACTTTTCAAGAAGCGTCATTTATGGATTTGGTGTCTTGGGCACGGCCATCACGTATGTTTTGCAAAATATGAGACTGATCAGGTCCCCGCTGTTCAACATCCACGGGAAGAAGCTTCCTGCTGCACTGGAAGGGTAACGACATGGCACGAACGATTCGACTGTTGATTGCGGAAGATGAGACCATGACGCGCTCCATGCTCTCGCGGCTTCTCTCTTTGGAAGATGACATCGATGTCGTTGGCGAAGCCGCAAACGGTACTGAAGCGCTTGCACTTGCTCGGTCACGTAAACCCGATGTCGTGTTGACGGATATCGGGATGCCCCAGATGGACGGAATAGCCCTCACCGCGGAGCTTCGCCG
>CAIWTR010000614.1 GCA_903915615.1 uncultured Armatimonadota bacterium | reverse complement strand
GTCGAGCGCAGCGCGATGCCTCTCATCAGAATTGTTAACTGGTACGGCGCTGAGCGTAAGACCGCGATGGACACTGTAATTGTTGTCCTCCCCAAAGACCCGGTCGCGATGCGTGACCGTCTCCCAGCGATCGTCAAATCGCTCAACCTCAAAGTGAAGTTCGCGATTAGCTCCGATGGCCCCGATGGCCCGGGTGCGTATGCGATAAACAGCAAAGCGATGATGACCATTCTGACAATCCGGGATGGCAAAGTCGAAGGCAATCTTGCCCTTGCGCAACCTGGCGTCGCCGATGCCAAGAATGTCATTTCGCTCATGGCTAAGCTAAGTGGGGATGAAAAGCCACCAACACCAGACGAGCTTAATGCACGCAATGCTAGCCCTGCTGCTGAACGACCGGCTGCCCAGCGGCCAGCGGCAAATCCTGCGCCTGCTGTCGCCGAGCCTGATCTCTCAACACCAGAATCCATGAAGAAAGTCATCCTGGATTTGGTTAAGGAAGTCGCGGCCCTCAAGGCTGAGCTTGCTGTACTTAAAGCAGGCGGTAATGCCCAGCCCGCCGCACAACCTAAACCACCCGCAGGCCCACTGCCTGGCGCGGCTCCCACCGACCCCGGTGTGCTTGGTCTCTTGCGCGCGTTCATCCAGCCTAGTAACACAAACGCCGATGTCGACCGTGTTGCCGCCGATATCGACCTCTACACGCGCGGCAAAGCTGACCTACTCAAACAGGCCCACGATGGCTGGGTACGCATCCTCCACTTGAAGTACGGAACCGAATACGCGCAAAAAATCGGCGCTGAGATGGTCAAAGTGTGGAAAACAAAGCTCCCCTAGCAGCCCTGCTGACATTCGCAGTCACCGCGATTGCTACCGCATTTGCTGCAGCGACTCCAATGGGTGTAAAGCAACCGCAAAAACCTGCGACACAGCCGCCGGCGACATCCTTTCGCGTCAATGTCCACCCACTCCTAACACGCTATGGCTGCTCCCAAGGCGCCTGCCACGGCTCCGCAGCTGGTCGCGGCGGGCTGCGCCTCAGTCTGCTAGGCGGAAACCCTGATGCTGACTTTTCGACCATTGTGGACAGTGCAAATGGCCGCCTAGTTAGCGGCGCCACACCCGATGACACCCTCATCCTTCAAAAGGCTACCGGCAAACTCAGCCATGGTGGTGGCGAACGCATCCCCGCAGGTTCCACGGCATACACAACACTAAAAACCTGGCTTGCTGCCGAGATGCCTGCGCCGACGGACACGGATGTCATTAAGGACATTTACGTTAGTGCGGATGTCGCAGTATTGCAGCCAGGTGCAAAGGCAAATATCAGGGTTCGCGCTCTGACAAAAAGCGGCGCAACGGTAAATGTCACCCAGAACGCGATTTTTGACTCTTTGGATGATGGAACAGCGGCTGCCAGCGCATCCGGCACCGTAACCGCGCTGCGACCAGGCATCGCCCGTATCATGGTCCGCTTCGAAGGACACACAAAGGCCATCGCGTTTACCGTTCCTTTGAACGCATCCACGCGGCCGTTGCCACCCCTGCCAAAGCTGGGAATCATCGATCAGGAAGTAGGACGAACGCACCAAGCCCTTCGCGCCGTCCCCGGCAAGCGTGCAGCCGAGGCATCCCTCCTCCGCCGAATCCACTTTGACACGACCGGTCTCGCCCCAACCGCCGAACAAGAGGCAAGATTTGCCATCGCGTACGACTCGAAGTCCGGGATGCAAACCTATATCAACGCGCTTCTTTCATCCCCGGATGCCAATATACGCTGGACACGGATGCTCGCTGATGCCCTTCGCGTTGACTCAGCGCGTATCGGCCCCGATGCCGCCCGGCGCTACAACGCGTTCCTCCTAACAGCCCTCACGGCAGATCAGCCTTGGGATAAAACCGTTGCTACGTTGTTGATGGCAAAGCCGAATGACGCCACGGGACCGCAAGCCGCATTCTGGATGACCTACAGGGACCCACGCGACCTCGCGGAGTTCACCGCGCAAACGCTCTTCGCCAAGAAAATAGCCTGCGCCAGATGTCATCAGCATCCGTATGATCGCTGGACCGTGAATGACAATGTTTCCTATGCAACGCTATTTGCAAAAGTGCGCACCGCTGGAAACACCATCGTCCGAGACCCTCTTGGTACCATCCCACACCCAGAAACCGGTGCCACACTCCCCGCCAGGCTCCTCGGTAGCGCACAGCCAAGCCCCTCCGAGACCCCACCACAAGAAATCCTCGCCCAAAGCACAATAGGAAATCGCGACCTCGCAACCCTCATCGTCAACCGGACCTGGAAAGAGCTCTTTGGAAAAGGCCTCGTCGAACCCATCGATGACATCCGACCCGGAAATCCAAGCCGCTTCCCCGCGCTGCTAACACGCCTCACGGATGCATTTATCGAAAACGGGATGCGGATAAAGTGGCTAATCTCCACCATCCTGATGAGCCAGACCTACCAGCAGCAGACATCCCCAAAACCAGATGCCTTTCGCGAAGCACACATCCTCACGCATGCCAAGCGGCGGCTTACGGCCGAAATGCTGGATGACCTAATCACTCACACCACGGGGAGCACCAATCCAGCTGTACCAGCGGGGGCGATGCGCGAGCTTGATCACCGTGTTCCAAACGCAACCTTGGATGCCTTTGACCGCTGCCAGCGCGATGGCCGCTCGCCCGAAATGTCCCCCGATTCCGAAGGCCTGACGGCTGCCCTGCACCGACTTGCGGCACCCGAGATTCAGAAACGAAGTGCGACGGGCGCCGCGGCACTTGCATCTACGAACAGCTCACTCGAAAGCATCACACGGCAGCTCTTCCAGCGCGGTCTGACCCGGCCGGTCACACAGGCTGAATGGAATGTCATCAATAAAATGCAACAGCAACAACCACGCCGACAAGCCATCGAAGACACGCTGTGGGTCATCATCAACCACCCGGAGTTTGGAGTACGCCCGTGAATTCACTTCGCTGTGATGGTCTTTCCCGCAGAAGTCTCCTCAGCCTCGGCTTTGCGGGTGCCCTCGGATGGTCGCTCACCGACATCGCCGCCGCCGCCGCAAGCCCCGTGTCCCCACTTGGCATCAAGCCCGCGGAGTCGCTCATCCTGATCTGGCTGGATGGCGGCCTCTCGCATATCGATAGCTTTGACCCAAAACCCGATGCACCATCCGAAATCCGCGGACCCTTTGCTGGCATCCGAAGCGCCATTCCGGGTATTGCGCTGAGTGAACACCTCCCGATGCTCGCATCCCGGCTCAACCAGGTCACCCTTATCCGGTCGCTCACCCACGAGCTGGGCAATCACGACACCGGTGGGCATTTTGTGCTGACTGGGCACCGTGCAAACCCGGCGCTAAACCCTCCGAGCATCGGAAGTTTGATTGCGGCGCGGAATCAAGGCCGTGCGGGGATGCCGGCGTATAGCACCATCGGCAGGATGCAGGATTTCCTTGGGGCGGGTTACCTCCCGCAGAGTACGCGTCCCTTTGCCGTGACTCCAGGGAGTAGTCAGGGAGCGACGTTGCTTGGCCCGGATGGCCGTGTCGAAGATGTCTGGGCCCGGCGGCTTTCGACATTGTCATCGCTTACTAAATTGTCGGCGGCGCTGGATGGCGGTGTGGTGACACCGGGTGACGGTGCGACGGCGCGGGCGCTTGGGATGCTGACGAGCTCCAGTGTCCTCAGTGCGTTTCAGGTCGAAAAGGAGCCCGCGGGGGTACGCCAGCGCTACGGAAATGGAGCCATCGGGCGTAACCTGCTCCTCGCGAGACGTCTGACCGGTGCGGGCTGCCGCGTGGTCCAAGTGGTTGACACGGGTTATGACACACACGTTGATATTCACCGCGAGCTGCCGGATGCGCGCTTCCCGGGATCTGGAAAGCTACCGGGCTTGGATAGAGGCATCAGTGCATTGCTGGATGACCTCACCGAGAGCGGGCGTATTGACAGAACCGTTGTGGCTGTTGTCAGCGAGTTTGGCCGTACACCAAAACTGAATGCAAGTGCCGGACGGGATCACTGGCCACGCGCGGGGTCGGTCTTGCTGGCAGGTGGTCCATTTGCGCGCGGGATGGTTTTCGGCGCGACAGATGCACGTGGCGAGTCGCCTATTGAAAGTGCAGTTTCCCCGGCTGATATCGCGGCAACGCTTTTGACGGCATTTGGAATCGACCCCGCTGAGACGGTCCGGACACCG
>CAIWTR010000613.1 GCA_903915615.1 uncultured Armatimonadota bacterium | reverse complement strand
GTCATCGGGACACTATCCTACACCCGCCCCCCAATACCTGACCACCCGCACCACGGCGCCGGGTAGTATAAACCCTGCATGTCCGCCACTTCAACCAGCCGCCGAAGCCCCTTCACCGCCCTCCGGCACCGGGACTACCGCTGGTTTTACATCGGACAACTCTTCTCCCTCATCGGAACCTGGGTCCAATCCACAGGCCAAAACTGGCTCGTCACCTTGCTCTCAGAGTCAGAAAGCCATGCATCCAAATGGCTTGGAATTGTCGCCGTCCTTGGTGCGCTCCCGATGTTCCTCGGTGCCTTTATCGGCGGTGCGATCGCGGACCGGATGCCAAAACGCAACCTCATTCTCTCGATGCAGGTCATCCAGTGCATCCTCGCTCTCACCATGGGCCTCCTCGTAATTACAGGCCACATCAAGCTCTGGCACATCCCCGTCTTCGCAGGCCTCCTCGGTATCACGCAGGTCTTTGACATGCCCGCACGCCAAGCATTTCTCATCGAACTCGTCGGCAAAGAGGACCTCCCAAATGCCATCGGGCTCAATAGCTCGATGTTCAATGGCGCACGCGTCATCGGCCCCCTCGTCGCCGCACAGCTCATCGAGCGCCTCGGCGCAGGACGCCCCGAAACATCCGCCGTCGGCCTCTGCTTCATCATGAATGGCCTCTCGTATGTCGGCGTGATCGGTGGCCTGATGGCCGTCAAAGCCGGACGGACCGCCGTCGCAAAGTCCAAACAAGCGCTCGGATCCCAGCTCAAAGAAGTCGCAAACTACCTCAAAGCCTACCGAGCTGGCATCGCCCTCGTCTCCCTCCTCGCGGGCTGCTCGCTCTTCATGACCGGCGACTGGATTCTCCTCCCAGCCCTTGCTAAATTTGGACTGCACGCAAATGCAGCCGGGTACGGCACGCTCATGTCGATGCGCGGGGTTGGCGCTCTCGCCGCAGCCCTCCTCCTCGCAACCTACTCAGGCAGCATCCAGCGCAAAGGCCACCTCCTCCTTGGATCCGCCTTCTGCTGGGGGTTCTGCTCCCTCACGCTCGCAAACTGCGGCAGCATGGCCATCGGACGCTGGCTCATCATCGGCGTCGGGTTCAGCATGATCCTCTTCCTCGTGACAGCAAACACCCTGCTGCAGACATCCACGCCAGACCACCTCCGCGGCCGCGTGATGGGCGTGCACAGCTGGCTGATGATTGGTCTCACACCCGCCGGAAGCATCATCGCAAGTAGTATTGCCGCATCCACAAATGTCGTCCGCGCCCTGACCATCGGCGGCACAATCACGATGCTCATCGTTGCCATCATCGCAATCAAAGCCCCAGCCCTCCGCCGCGCCAAGCGCACCCTCCCCAAATGTCCCGTCCGCTTTCGCTCGGTGCGCGAGCGTATCGTTTCCCCGGATGCCTAACACCCAGCTAAACAGCCTGCGGTACCATTGATGCCGTGAGCCAAGTCCCTGCATCCGCATTTCTAACATTTCCACTGGTGGAAACACCCGGCGCTATCCTGTTTGACTGTGATGGCACCCTTGTCGACACAATGCCTCTGCACTACAAGGCGTGGCACATGATGCTGGACAAGCACGGGTTTGAAGACATTTTCCTAGTCGATGAGTTCTACGCATTCGCGGGCACACCCGCGCGGGAAGTGCTCGACCATCTCGCTGAAAATCACGCCGGGCTGCGCGCATTTGATTTGAATCTCCTCACGGATGAAAAAGAAATGGCGTATCACACCCTCGTTCCAAGCGTGACAGACCTCCCCGAAATCGTCGCGGAGGCGCGTCGGTTTTACGGCAAAATCCCGATGGGTGTTGTGAGCGGCGGTCTCGGGATGGTCGTTCGGGAATCCTTGCGGATCACGGGCATCATCGATCTCTTCGATGTCATTATCGGCTCTGAAGATGTCACCCACGGCAAGCCTCATCCAGAGCCATTTCTCCTTGGAGCCGAGCGGCTTGGGGTCGCGCCGGAACGCTGCGTTGTCTTTGAAGATGGTGTGAATGGCTTTATCAGCGCGCACGCGGCGGGGATGAAAGTTGTCGATGTCACCCGC
>CAIWTR010000612.1 GCA_903915615.1 uncultured Armatimonadota bacterium | reverse complement strand
TGAGCTGACCGTAACTGTTTTGCTCTCGATGGCCCGGAATGTTCCTCAGGCACACGCATCCATGAAAGCCGGTGAGTGGAAGCGCTCGAAGTTCGTGGGCATTGAAGTCTATGGCAAGACGGTTGGCGTCATCGGACTTGGGAAAATCGGCCGCGAAGTGGCGAAGCGCCTCCTCGCGATGGAAATGCGCGTTGTAGCCTACGATCCCTTCCTGTCCGTTGAACAAGCTGCGGAACTTGGAATTCGCTTACTCGATCTGGATGCCCTCTACACCGAGGCTGATTTCATTACGGTGCACGTTCCAAAGCTCAAGGAAACATCCGGCATGATCGGGGCGGAAGCCTTCGGCAAAATGCGGGATGGTGTCCGTGTCGTCAATGTCGCTCGCGGCGGGATTATTCAGGAGAAGGCTCTCCTCGATGCGCTTGCAAGCGGGAAGGTCGCCGCGGCAGCGCTCGATGTCTGGGAGAGCGAACCCGTCGATCCCGCGCATCCGCTTGTCCTACATCCAAATGTTGTGGCGACACCACACCTTGGCGCATCCACGGAAGAAGCACAGGTTGGCGTCGCCGTGGATATTGCTGAGCAAATCGTGGATGTCCTTACCGGAGGCTCCGCACGCTCTGCGGTCAATATGCCATCCCTTGCACCGGAAGTGCTGCAGAAGACTGCACCATGGCTCCGCCTCGCTGAGAAAATGGGCAGCCTCCAAGCACAGCTCGCCAAAGGCAACATCACGCATGTTGAAGTTGGCTTTGCCGGTGACTTCGATCGTCGTCAAACCGTGCACATCACACGCGCACTGCTGAAAGGTCTCCTCCAGCCAGTGCTTTCCGATAGTGTCAACTATGTAAACGCTCCAGCACTCGCGGAATCGCGCGGCATCAGTGTGTCGGAAACCACCCGCGGCAAAGCGGAAGAATGGGGCCAGACGCTCACACTGGTTGCAACCGATAACAACGGCGAACACACACATGTCGGGACGATTTTTGGAAAGAGTGATCCGCACATTGTGATGTTGGACAGCTACTCGATGGACTTCCGCCCAGAGGGATTCCATATCATGATACGCAACCTTGATAAACCGGGTATGGTAGGTAAAATCGGTTCTATTTTGGGCGAGGCCGGCGCTAACATCGCTGGTATGTACCTCGGACGCGAGTTCCGGCAAGGTACGGCCGTCATGGCCCTTTCTCTCGATGGTCCGGTATCAGATGCGACAATGGCAGAAATCCGCGGTGTCGAAGGAACCATCAGCGCACGACTGGTAGAGCTCTAGGAAAAGCCTCCAGCCCGCGCCGGTAGACACCGACAATCCTATGTGGCACACCTCTTGCGGGGTGTCTATCGGCATCAGGCTATGTTTAATCTCGGCTTTCGAACCAGGCGGGCGGAAAATGCACCGCAAATAAAACGTGACCTCCAGCTCGCTGTGCTGGCAGATATAACCTCTGCACGCCATGGCATCGGGACCGTTTCTGCCGCATACGACAAGCTCTACGATGAAATCGCACGGCGGATGCCGCGTGGCGTTACCTTTGCGGTTACATCCGCTGAACGCGCCGAAGGCCGCACCAGCATCGCAGCAAGTCTTGCTTGCGCCGCCGTTCGTCAGGGGAAAACGGTTCTCCTCATCGATGCCGACCTGCGTCACCCGCAGCTGCACGAACTCTTCGCACACACCGGAATGAGCATCGCGCCAGGTCTGGTCGAAATGCTTGTCGGAAATCTTTCGAGTCCATCGGATGCCGTTCACGAATCGGGCATCCCAGGGCTTTATGTCGTCCCGGCGGGCCGGATGCAAGTCTCCGATGCCAGCGCGCTCCTTGAATCGCCAACCATGCAGCGGATGTTGAAATCCCACTTACCGCAGCTTGCCGACATCATCATTATTGACACACCACCCGTACACGCGGGGGAACCCGGCAGCAAGATCATCCACCAGGCAGATGGCGTAATCATCGCCCTGCGCGTTGGACATTCCCAAATGCCAAGCTGTAAAAACGTCCTCACAACGCTGCAGCGTAGCGGTGCCCGTGTCATTGGCGGTGTTCTGGTTCCGGCAGGCGAGCCGAACACAGGACCAGTCCTCGGACACGTCGAAACGTCTGCTATCAGCCCGGATGGATTGCTTGAGCCACTGTTACCGGAGCGCACGACACCCGCGGTAGAAGCAATGCCAGAAGAACCAGTGCCGGTTGTCTATATTGTTGCCGGTCCTCCGACTGCAGAGACGGTACAAGCGGAGGAAGAAGCTATCACCGATTTCATCGAAGTGGCAGACGAACTTCCGATTCCTGTGCTCCCACCCGATGAACCGCTGGCAGAAGAGCCTCCTGTTGATGATGTCCCGGAAGTGGAAGAGCCTGCGGATGAGCCATCCGACACGGATGACGATATTGAGGAAGTTGTCTGGGTTTCGACAAATGATGACAATGCTGGCGTAGCAGTTGTTACCTTTGGTGATGACGCTGCGCAGCGCGAGTCTGTTGCCCCTGTGGAAGAAACCAGTGAACCTACGGTTGCCGACGATGTAGATGTCGTGGAGGATGTTGCTGGCATCGACAGCGCGCTTGACCCTGATGCCGAACAGGATGAATCAGCGACCATGGATGAACCATCAGGCAGCACAAGCTTACC
>CAIWTR010000611.1 GCA_903915615.1 uncultured Armatimonadota bacterium | reverse complement strand
TACAGCGGAGACTAACGTGGCAGGAACAAATCCGTATATCGACATCCCTCAGGCTCCAAAGCCTACATCCCCATACACATTGATTCTTAGAATGGATGGCACCGAACATACACTGAACGTTGATCCCAGTCAGATTCCCTACGGACGCTCTGGGCAACCAGGCTCAATCCTAGACATTTGCGAAGGGTTTGACCTCGCCCTCGAGCACACCTGCGGTGGTGTGTGCGCATGCGCAACCTGTCATGTCATCGTTCGCGATGGTCTCTCGACATGCAATGAAGCCACAGATGATGAGCTGGATCAGCTTGAGGAAGCTCCCGGTTTATCGCTGAGTTCACGACTCGGCTGCCAATGTGTCCCCAATGGCTCCAGCAAAGTCGTAATCGTCGAAGTTCCGGGCTGGAATCGTAATGCTGTTAAAGAAACGCCTCACTGATTGCGGTAATCCAATTCCGCCGGTACTATAAGCGTCGTTACACGGGCGGTTGGCGCAGTGGTAGCGCGCTTCCTTGACACGGAAGAGGTCACAGGTTCAAATCCTGTACCGCCTATAGAAAAACACTCCACGGATGACGTGGAGTGTTTTTTTGTTTGTTTCGGGTCTTATGAATTCATCGCTGCAAAGTCAACCAACCAGCACACGATTGGATGATCTTTGCAGCGTTACCTCATATGTTGTGAAACAGCTACGACAATAGGTCAGTGACAACATGTCCGTGCACATCTGTGAGGCGATAGTCACGCCCCTGGTTTCGATAGGTCAACTGGTGGTGATCGATACCGAGCTGATCCAGAATCGTCGCCTGCAGGTCGTGAACATGGACCACTCCAGGTACGAATTTGTCCTTTGATGGCGTAATGACATTCCCACTTTTGTCCAGTAGGTTGTAGCCATAGTCATCGGTGCGACCGTAACTAAATCCACGCTTCATTCCCGCGCCCGCCATCCACAGACTAAAGCACCTCGGATGGTGATCGCGTCCATAATTGTCCTTAGAGATTGCTCCCTGCGAATAAGCCGTCCGTCCAAACTCGCCGCCCCAGATAACCAGTGTGTCATCGAGGAGACCGCGACGTTTCAAGTCGATAATTAGCGCAGCACTTGCCTTATCCGTTAATTGTGCCTGGTACCGGGCATTTCCGGGAAGGTCTCCATGATGGTCCCAGCCCTGATGGTAGAGCTGAATAAAGCGAACACCCTTCTCTGCAAGACGACGGGCTAGCACGCAGTTCGCAGCAAATGTGCCGGGCGTTCGGGCATCCTCTCCATACAGTTCAAATGTTTCCGCCGGCTCGGATGACAGATCGGTCACTTCCGGAACGCTGGTCTGCATCCTGAATGCGAGCTCATATTGTGCCAGGCGAGCATCGACCTCAGGATCACTCGAAACCTTACTCTGCTGACGCTGAAGGACCCCCAGAGTGTCGAGGACATTCCGCCGGGATGTTGCAGAGACACCCTCTGGATTCTTCAGATACAAAACCGGGTCTTTGCCAGCGCGGAATGGTACTCCCTGATATCTGGAATCAAGGAATCCACTCCCCCACAATCGTGCATAGAGGGGCTGGTCACCCTGACCTTTTGTCACTAGAACAACAAAGCCAGGCAGGTCTTTGTTCATCGAACCCAGACCGTACCCCACCCACGCTCCCATCGATGGACGTCCTGCAATCTGTGACCCTGTCTGAAAAAATGTCATCGCAGGATCGTGATTGATGGCCTCCGTCCACATGCTGCGCACCAGACAAATGTCATCCGCAACGCCGCCAATATTCGGAAGTAAACTGCTCATCCGCATTTTGGACTTGCCATAATCGGCGAAGTCAAACGCACTCCCAGCCATCGGGAGACTGGCTTGATTTCCGCTCATCGCCGTGAGACGCTGCCGTCCGATCACCGATGATGGTAGCTGGTTTCCGTGTTCTTTACGCAGTAATGGCTTCTCATCGTATAAGTCGATATGCGCCGGACCACCACTCTGAAAGAGGTAGATCACACGTTTGGCCTTGGCAGCCTTTCGAGGAATGCCAGCCGCCTGTACTCCTGATTCAGCCAGACCAAGTGCTCCCAAACCAAGGGATGCGCTTCCTAAAAAGTGACGTCTCGTCATCTGCAATGGATCAAATTCAGTCATATCCCTACCTCTTCCAAACGCAAGCATCCGAGTTAAGGACTGCCTGAGCCACCATCGTCCATGCAGCCACGATGTCTCTCCC
>CAIWTR010000610.1 GCA_903915615.1 uncultured Armatimonadota bacterium | reverse complement strand
TCTTCTTCTTCGTAATCCGGTTCTTCAAGCGGCGCGACGGATTCCATGAACTCAGGAAGGTCACCTGCGTGGAGCTGGGACTCGGAGCGGATATCAATCCTCCAGCCGGTCAGCTTTGCCGCGAGACGGACATTCTGGCCTTCCTTACCAATCGCAAGGGACAAATGAATGTCCTGAACGATGACAAGTGCAGCCTTATTGATTTCATCGAGGCGAACTTCCACAACCTTCGCAGGTGAGAGCGACTCGATGATGAACTGGCGCTGATCAGGAGACCAGCGGACAATGTCCACCTTTTCGTTGCGAAGCTCATCCACAACCGCCTGCACACGCTGGCCGCGGTGGCCAACACAGGATCCAACTGGATCGTAGCGGTCATCCTTTGCCGCAACGGCAATCTTTGAACGCTGACCTGGGTCACGGGCTACGGACTTGATAATGACGTGGCCGGACTCGATTTCAGGGACTTCGAGCTCGAAGAGACGTCGCAGGAGGGATGGGTGGGAGCGCGAGACAATGATTTGCGGACCACGTGGGCCCTTGCCAGCCTTGCGGACATCCACCACAAAGAACTTCATGCGGTCATGGAAGCGGTATTGCTCACCACGGGTCTGCTCGAGACCTGGGAGGTAGGCTTCCATTTTGCCAAGCTGGTTTCCAAGCTGGACAACCAGGTCGCCACGGTCACGGCGGGAAATCGTTCCCGAAATAACATCGCCAACTCGGTCTACATATTCATCATAGACCTTGTTGCGCTCGGCTTCCCGGATCTCCTGCATGAGGACCTGACGCGCCACCTGGGACGCGATGCGTCCGCCCATGCGGTCAACTTCACGGTCTGTGAGCACGACTGGCACGCGGTCGCCATAATTCGCCTTAGGGGAAATCTCCCGGGCATCCGCAAGCGAAATCTGCGTATGCGGATTATCGACATACTCCGAGACGCGCGAAACGCGGCTAATACGGAATGGAGAACCGCCCTTGCTGGAGGTTTGCTCAACCTTGAGTGTGACTTGATCATCCTCGATGTTTAAGCTGCGCTCATAGGCTTTCGCCAGCGCAACCTCGAGGCAGCGGAGGAGGGAATCAAATGGGATTTCCTTCTCTCGCTCAATCAACTTCAGGGCTTCATAAAATTCTGCATTCATCTTCTATTTCCGCCAATCCAGCATCAATAAAAAAAGCGGGCCAAACGGCTCGCTTCACATTCGCGCTTCCGCGGTTGTGAACTATTCAATCATCACAACCGGTTGGAGTATATCGCCCGCCATTTAGGGCGTGCAATGCGAGGTTCGGTATCTGAAAACCGCCGTTGATGAATCCCACATCACTTTGCGGCAATGTCCATCAAGATGTTGGTGATGCGGATATCGGCATCGAGGATCGCATTCCCTTTCGCGGCGGTAGCCATTTGTTCTATGCATCCGGCCGTGTCCAAAATCGTACGGATGGCTTTGATCAGCGCATCGCCTTTGCACGCGCTCTGCCGCACAATGACCGCTGCACCGAGCTCAGCGCTACGCTCGGCATTCCGAAGCTGCTCATTGCGGCTGCTTGGTTCAAGCGGAACGAAGATCATTGGCTTTCCAAGGATAAGCGCTTCATTCACCGTTCCTGCGCCGGCACGCGCAATCACAACCTGGGCGACCGACCAGGCATCCGCCATCGCGTCCACATCGAGGAATGCACTCACTACCCACCGGTCTCGAATAGCAGCCGGGAGAGATTCCCGCTGCGCTGTCAGGGATTCGATGCCTTGTTTGCCACATTGGTGGATGACAAAGTGGGTCTTGGTGATTTCACGGATCGCATCCGAGATCGCCGTGTTTATGACACGCGCTCCTTGTGCGCCTCCGGTGATTAGGACAACTGGCATGTCCGCCGGGATTCCAAAGCGCGCGGCTGCACTTTCAGGGCTGCCGCTAAGCGTCTCCCTTCGAATGGGGTTTCCTGTCACGACGGCGCCTGCCCGTGCCCGGAGAGGGAGGTCATCGCGGGCGATGTCAAAGGATAGTGCTACAGTGTGTGCGATCGCGCAGCAGAGGCGGTTGGCGAGGCCAATCGTTGTGGTTTGTTCGTGAATAACAAGGGGGATGCGTAGTAGCCACGCGGCGATACTTGCTGGCACCGCGACGTAGCCGCCGGTGGAGAGGATGACATCCGGTTTGTAGGTGCGGAGGATGCGATACGCATCGATGAGGCCCTTTGGGACCGCGAGCATATCGCGAAAATTTGCGATGGTCAGCATCCCGAGAAGCCCTCTGGATGACCTCCGTAGCTTGCCCGTTGCGATGGACTTATACGCAATACCGCGGTTTGGCACGATTTCCGCTTCCAGTCCAGTGGTGGATCCGATGAAGAGGATTTCCACGGAGGAGTCGCGACGCTTGATGGCATCCACAACGGCAAGTGCCGGAACCAGGTGCCCCCCTGTGCCGCCTCCCGTAATTACGAACTTCATAGGAATTTGCTCATATGGACACGACAGAGTATGGTATAAAGTTAACTATGGTGAAATCGCGCGAATCGCGCTACTTGAACAAGACATCTGGCGATATTCTTCGCGCTATTCTGTCATTGGTTGGCCCGGATGGCACTGCAAGTATGTCAGATATTGCCCGTCGTAACAATACCAGCCGCGCATTTGTTACAAAAATGCTCAAATCTTTGTCCGATGAAGGCATGGTTGACTATGTTGCGTACCGCGGTGTCGGTCTGACACCGGATGGCCTTCGTGTTGCAAATGAGCTTGCACGGCACCATCGCCTCCTTGAAGTCTTTCTCATCGATACCCTTGGATTCTCATCCGAAGCCGCACATGAAGAAGCCGAGCGCCTCGAGCATGTCATCTCGGAAGAGTTCGAAGAGCGCCTCGCCGCATTCTTGAATCACCCTACACACTGCCCACACGGCCAGCCTATTCCCGGCTCAGATTCCGTCGGGATCGCACGCAATGTCACCTCCGGAGAGGCGTATTGACCCTTCCCGCCAATAAGGTCAGCATCATCCTCGCCAACTGGCGAGAGGAAATAGTGGTTGCAAAGGTCTACGATGCCCTTGCGGCTGCCGAACCGGATGCAAACCGTAAGGATCTCCTCCAGCGGATGGCGGAGAGTGAGTATGAACACGCCCGGCTGTGGGAAGAACGGTTACGAGATCTCGGGGTAGATGTCGACAAGCGCACGATTGAGGCACCTTTGCGGAAGCAGATGCGCCTCCTGCGGATGTTCGGCCCTGATGCGATGATTCGGCGTATCGAACACGAAGAGCGCCACCACGTCGCGGAGTATCAGGATCAGATCGCCCGCCTCGGGGATGAAGCATCCACTAAAATTCTTGAGCTGGTCATCCCGGATGAGGAAGTCCACGCGCAAAAACTACACATCATGGCCCACCAGGCCGAAACCGGACCGCGCTCACGCCTCGACACCCTCCTCGCCCGCGAAAAGTGGCATGCCCACGGAACGGCGAGCTGGATTGGGGATGCGATTTACGGCGTCAACGATGGACTTGGCGCAGTATTTGGCATCGTCTCCGCAGTTGCCGGTGCGACGAGTGCATCTCCAAAATTTGTCCTCATCGCCGGTCTTGCCGGCATGATTGGCTCCGCTTTTTCGATGGGTAGCTCGGCATTCCTTGCTGCGAAGAGTGAGCGGGATGTGCATGAGTCCGAGATTGAGCGCGAGCGGATGGAAATCGAGACGGACCCTGAGCATGAGCGGGAAGAGCTCGAGCTGATGTATCAGCTCAAAGGCTTTACGGAGCCTGAGGCCAAGAAGCTTGTTGAGCGATTGACATCCAATAAAGATGTTTTCCTACAAACCATGGTCCGTGAAGAGCTTGGCATAAATGAGGACCGCTTCCCAAATCCGTGGACATCCTCTGCCGTTGCCGGCGTGTCCACTGCGATCGGAGCCTTCCTTCCAATCATCCCGTTTTTCTATACATCCGGGATGCCCGCTGTTTGGCAATCGCTGGTAATTAGTGTTTTGGCTCACTTTGCCGTTGGCGCATCCAAGACGTTTGTCACTGGACGCTCGTGGGTGAAGCAAGGACTTGAGATGACCTTTGTCGGCATGGTTGGAGGCGCTCTTGCCTATGGTTTTGGATTACTTCTTGGGATGCACGGGGGGCTTGGAGACTAAATGCAGCCTCGTGATGAGTCTCTGTCGGAAGCGTTTCGTACGGTCAAGATTCCAGCACGCTCCGGTCTGATGCGTAAGATTTTGGCATACATGGGGCCAGGATTCCTGATCAGTGTTGGATACATGGACCCGGGTAACTGGGCGACTGACCTCGAAGGGGGAGCCCGCTACGGCTACCGCCTGCTTTGGGTTGTCCTCCTGTCAAACCTGATGGCGATTCTGCTTCAGACACTCTGTGTGCGTCTGGGGCTTGCTACTGGCCAAGATCTTGCGCAAGCCTGCCGACAGCATTTCCGCAAGCCAGCTGCGATTGCACTTTGGCTTCTCTGTGAGCTGGCCATCATCGCCTGCGATCTTGCCGAAGTGATTGGCTCTGCCATCGCCCTACAGCTGCTTTTTGGGATTCCGTTGATAGCCGGTGTTGCGATCACAACACTCGATGTTCTGATTCTGCTCGGGTTGTCGAAGTTTGGCTTCCGAAAGCTGGAAGCGATTGTCATCACGCTTGTCGCAACCGTTGCTGGATGCTTTATGCTCCAGACATTCCTGGCCAAGCCTGATTTCGGGATGGTCGCAAAGGGGATGTTGATTCCATCACTCCCGGATGCAGAAGCTATCGTTATCAGCCTTGGGATTATCGGCGCCACAGTGATGCCGCATAACCTCTATCTCCACTCATCCATCGTGCAAACGCGTGCGCATGAGCGGACCGCCAAGGGGATTAGAGAGGCGATCCGCTTCAACACCTGGGACACAATCGGAGCACTCGGTGCGGCTTTCTTTGTAAATGCGGCGATTCTGGTGCTTGCTGGAACCGTATTTGATGGCCGTATGGATGAGGTTCGTGAGCTTGGGGATGCGCAAAAACTCCTGAAGCCAATCCTCGGCGGCGCGGCGGCCACGGCATTTGCCGTCGCGCTGCTCGCCGCTGGGCAGTCATCCACCATCACCGGAACCCTTGCCGGTCAGATTGTGATGGAAGGTTTTCTCAACTGGAAAGTCGCCCCGCATGTTCGGCGGATCGTTACGCGGCTGCTGGCGGTTGTACCTGCGATGGTCATCATCCTCATATCCGGCGGCAATGACACCACGCGTATTCTGACATGGTCGCAGGTAGCGCTTAGCCTTCAGCTACCGTTTGCCATCGTGCCATTGATTGTCTTCACAAGCAGCCGGAGGCTGATGCGGGACTTTGTGAACCCGCTGTGGATGACCGTTCTAAGCGTTCTAGCCGCATCGGTAATCATCGGCCTCAACCTCTACCTTGTCTGGGAACGCCTTGGTCCAACGATCCTGGTTTGCATCATCGGTGCATGTGCAGCATTTGCAACCTGGGTGCGGTTCGGATACAAGGAACGCGGCAAGGCGTAACGCAGATGAACTGTACGGGGTTATCACAAAACGCGATTCTGGATCGCTTAAAGGAAAGCGGATGTCGTATCACGGCACCCCGCAAGGCATTGGTTGCATCCCTGGCGGAATCCCATACCCCGCAGTCTGTGATCGAGCTGCATGCCGCGGCAAACAAGCGTATCGGAACGCCCACCGACCCGGAACCGGTCAATCTCGTTACGGCCTATCGCTTTGTCAATCTGCTTGAGACACAGGGCCTTGCACGGCGGATCGATTTTGCCCAAGGGTATGCGCGTTACGAGCCAACGCATCCGGATGATGCACATCACCATCACCATATTGTCTGTGACCAGTGCGGTAAGGTCGAGCCCTTTGATGACTGTGATGTGGATGAGCTGAGTGCGCGCATCGAGGCGCGGTCTGGATTTGTCGTGATGCGACACCAGCTGGAACTTTACGGTAAATGTGCTGATTGCTCACGAGAGCCATAATCAGTATAGTCGTATGATCACCATCTATTGCAATTGATTTGCGTCTTAGGTAGACTCGGTCATCATGCGATTCGACCTGCTATCAGGACTCCGTAAGTGGCGCCTCATCGGTGCCTTTGCGATGATGCTTGTCGCAATCACATCGGTTTCGACGACCGTCCACGCACTACAACACGTTGTCTGTGCAACTGCATCCACAATCAACCCAGGTGACTCCGAAGCGTGTGGATTGTGTAACGTTGAAACAGCTGCGGTGCCCCCGATTGAGCTTTCTGTCGATGTGGTGCTTTCCGCGCTTCCTGGGTTTCAAATTCCCACATTGGATGTTTGCAAATCCCCACGGGATACGTACTTTTCTCAGACACTGCGTGGTCCACCTGTAGCTGCATAGCATCACTACGTCTATGCCTGTCAGCTCCGTGCAAACCCATTGTGCGTTGTTGACACAGTCCCTACATCCCGGTGGAATTCATGTCAAACAAACGTGCCTTTACGCTCATCGAGCTCCTCGTCGTCATCGCTATCATCGCTATCCTCGCTGCGATTCTCTTCCCAGTCTTTGCTCAAGCCCGAGAAAAAGCGCGCCAGACATCGTGTCTGTCCAACATCCGGCAGCTGGGCCTCGCGATGATGATGTATTCGCAGGACTACGATGAGCTGTCGGTTACCTGCGAGCATGATGTCGAAGATATCGCTGAGCTCTACGCCTGGTTTCAGCCGCTGTTCCCGTACCTCAAATCCCGTGATGTGCTGCGCTGCCCATCCATCGGAACGGCAAACCCGCAGTTTTATTTTGCGGATGTCTTGACAAACGCCAACTGGCCAGCCGTCCGCACCGACTATTCCATCAATGGCTACTTTGCACACCATGTCGCGTTTGCGACCTTTAGCAGCCCAGCAGAGCAGATTATGATTGCTGAGCGCCCAACGTACTTTGGCGCGTTTGACTACCATCCATGGTCTGAGTCGGATGACCCGAACGAGTGGGAAGCCGGCTTCCTCGATGGCTCGGGACTTTGGCCAGATGGCACCGTCAACCCACAGAATCAGGGACGCCACAGCGGTGGAAGCAACTACGTCTTCGCTGATGGCCATACAAAGTGGCATCGCTTCTCACAGACCCTGCTCCGCGGTGTTGCGGGCGCCGGACCTGCCGGGATGCACAATCGGGACAACCTGGGACCTGGCGACTAGAATACAGGTGACTAGCCTCCCAGCGATGATGCGGGAGGCTAGTTTGTTTTCCGCCTCATCCACAACCTGATCATCTGACAGCTACACGCCCGTTCGACCCTTTTCCCGATAGCTCATCTGGAGGAGAAATTCTTAATGTCACATGTACTTCGCCGTGCGCTCGGTGCACTGCTTGCTGTTTTTTGTCTTTTCGCACCGACGGTTACCTCCGCGCACCAGCTACAAGTGGAGCCAGTGGCTATCAAGATCAGACCACAGAGCAGCTTTTACACGCTAGAGTTCACCAGAAATGTCCAGGACATCACGCAAATCCCGAATGTCACCAAGGACATTCAGTGTGTGCAGGGCAACTCATTCACGCCAGCCGCAAGTAAAGCACTCCAAGCCTATATCAATGAGCGCTTTCAAATCGGTGATGATGGAACTCCTATCCCGGGTGAGATTCAGCTGATCGAACACGAGGCGGGTCTCGATCCCACAAAGGCCCGTTTTAAGCTTCTCATTCGCTATGCACGTACTGCAGGCGGAGAAGCAAAGCCTTTGCAGATCGCATCCACTTTGTTTGACTATCTGCCCAATGCCATCGCAACAATCAACATCGCTGGCTTTCAGCGTAACCTCAAGCCTGGTGAGAGCACAACGGTAGATGCAAGCAACCTCGCGTCAAACCTGCTGCGCAATGTCATCGACTTTCTGTGGCTCGGAGCTATCCATATCTGGGAGGGCGTCGACCACCTCCTGTTTATCTTTGGGTTGCTGCTTGTTGCACCGAACCTCAAGATGCTGATCAAAGTCCTGACGGGTTTTACGATTGCGCACTCGATCACGCTGATTCTTTCCGCACTGCAAATCGTCAGCGTCCCGGCTAAGTTTGTTGACCCGTTGGTTGCGGTCTCGATTATCTTTGTCGGTGTCGAAAACATCGTGGCGAAGAAGCATGAGAAACGCTTCTGGATTGCGGCAGGCTTTGGACTTATTCACGGCTTTGCATTTGCCGGTAACCTCCGTGCGGCGGGTCTGCCAGAGGGTAATGCGCTGTTCTGGAGCCTTCTGTCCTTCAATGTCGGTGTTGAGCTGGCGCAGCTGAGTGTCTGTCTTGGTGCGTGGCCGATTCTCAAGTACCTCGAGAAGTCGCTGGAAAAGGGAGCCAAGCGCGGCGGAATCGCATATCCGGCGATTGTACGCTTTGCGAGTGGCGGCATTGCCGCGATGGGCCTCTGGCTGTTCATCAAGCTCTTTGTCGCAGCAGAATAAACGCCTTGATGTAGGATGAATCATGCGCTCATCCGCTTTTGTATATAACTCTGCCCTCATATGGCGGTGGCTGGCATTTGCCGTCACCGCCACTCTCTTGTTTATGGGGGCACTGACTTTTCTCTGGTGGTCGCTGTTTTCTGGTATTCGGTATGACAACATCGCCCTTGCGCTCCTAATCGGCTCACTTTGTTTCTGCCTTCCTACGGCACTTGCTGCTGTGGCTCCCACGGGGAGAGGCTGGATTGCCTGGATCACGTTTTGTCTTGTGTGTGGAGCGGCAATGTTTGGGATGAGGCCGCCATCCGTGACATTTCTGGTTTCGGCAATTATTGGTGGGGGCTGTGCGATACTGCTCGCATCTGTGAAGCAGCTTCCATTTGGGCATACGCTCAGCCGTGGCAAGCTCTTGGCCATCGGGGCAGCGGTCGTCAATGTCATCGCGCTTGGCGGCGGCCTGCTGCGGAACATGGATATCCCGGCGTTTACCGACACGCTCCCGGGCGACATTTCAGAAATGCTTCCCAAGGGTGCGGGGCAGCCGACTAAAGTGAATGTCTACGAGCTGGGAGGCTTTCTGGACAGTGCCTATCTGGTGCGTATCGATGCCCCTCCAGCGACCCTAACAGCGCTTGGCCGCAAGATCGGGAAGTCATCCACTAAGTCTCCAGGTGCTAAGTTCTTTAGCTTTGCGCCTTATTGGTGGCCTAAATCAATGCCGAAGGGCGGCAAGGTTTACCGCACTGTGGAACAGGAATTCACGACGTACCCCGGGGATGGGGAGTTCTTAACAATGCTTGTGGATCCATCCGGGAGCCGGGCATGGATCCATGTCTTTCACGGCTTCTAGCGTGAACTAGTGTGCGTCTGGTACATCCACTGCAGCGCCATCATCCGTAACTGGAATGCCCGCTGAACCATCAACCATCGCTGTTTCATCGATAGTAGGACCAGCGGATGGGCCGCGACGGACTGCATCCACCGCACCAGCAACAACCAGGATTCCAAAGACCGGCCAGAAGATAACTTCCGGCATGGATGGCAGGTGTTGATGTTGCGATAGCCCAAACAGGTGGAGCGCTTCAAATCCAAGCTTGACGCCGGCCCAACCTACGAGGAGATAGGCGACATTATCCAAGGATGGATACTTCTTGACGAGGCCAATCAGTATTTGGGCGGTTACGCGGAGCAGAAGCATCCCGAGGAAGCCACCAAGGTACACAATCCAGATCTTGGAACGGTTCGGGACGAGTGCAACGGCGACGAGAATGGAGTCGATCGCAAAGAACAGGTCAGTGATTGCAATCTGGACAATGGTGATTCCAAAGCCCTTGTGAGATTCCATTTCCTGGACGTCATCCGGGAGGCCGCCTTCGCCCTTAGCTTTGCTGATGAAGTGCTTAATGGTGAGGAAGAGCAGGTAGCAGGCGCCGAGGCCACAAACCCACCAGAGGCCGATTAGGTAGCTGGCAAGGCCGATTCCGATTGAGCGGAGGCCAAACGCCATCGCAAGGCCTATCCAGAGTGCCTTTTGTTGTTGCTTGGGGCCGAGATGGCGCACAAGCAGGGCGATTACCAGTGCATTGTCTGCTGAAAGGAGTCCTTCAAGAAAGACAAGGGAGGTGATTGAGAGCAAATCAGAAGGCGCAAAAGTCATGGCGAGTCCGTATATCCTACCACTGCAAGGTCACACTGCTGGGGTACGATAGCAGACATGAGACACCAATTGACCCGCCGTACTGTTATCCAGCTGGCATCATCGATACCGTTCCTTGCAGCAGGCTCATTGCTCTCGGGATGCCCGCAGCGGACCCAGTATACAAGTCCTAAGGGCATTGATAAGGGAACATCCGGTGGGATTGGAAATACCCGTCCAAAGCCGACGAAGGTTGGCTTGGTAACCGATATCGCTGGTGTGAATGATAAGTCATTCAATGCGATGGCAGCGATAGGCCTCGAGCGGGTCAAGTCGGAGCTCAAACTCCCTGTCAAAATCATCGAGAGCCGACAAAATGCGGACTATGTCAACAACCTTTCGCAGCTCGCGCGGGCGGGTTATGAAGTTGTGTTTGCGGTTGGCTTCCTGATGCGCCAGGCGATTAACGATGTCGCAGCACGCTTTCCAGACACGACGTTTATTATCATCGATGCCGAGTCGCCATCCTTGTCAAACTGTGCAGGTATCCAGTACCGCGAAGAGGAAGGCTGCTTCCTGGTTGGCTATCTCGGCGCGTTAATGTCAACCACTGGTGTCCTTGGCTTTGTTGGTGGCCTGGATGTCCCACTCATCAAGAAATTCGAAGTTTCGTATCAGGCTGGGGCCATTTATGCGCGCAAGGATGTTGAAATTCGTGTTGGGTATGCGGGGAGCTTTGATGATCCACAAAAGGGTCAGGAAATCGCGAAGTTGCAGCTCTCCACAAAGGCCGATGTGATCTTCCACGCCGCGGGCAAGACGGGGATTGGGGTTATCAAGGCGATTGCAGCATCCCCGAAGGGAAGCTATGCCATCGGAACGGACCGCAATCAGGATGGCGATGCGCCGGGGCGCGTCCTAACAAGCCTGGTCAAGCGGGTAGATCTTGCGGTGTTTGAGTCTGTTGATGCATTGGTAAAGGGAACATTCACTCCGGGGTCGATTACAAAGGGCCTCAAAGAAAAGTGGATTGACCTCACTGACTTTGCGTATACAAAGGATCAAATCGGTCCTGAGCGCCTCGCTAAGCTCGATGTGGTTCGCAAGGAGATCCTGGATGGCACGATCCGGCCACCGATGACGCAGGTGCAGTTCGATGCCTACGTAAAGGCAGCGGAGAAATCCTGAGCCGTCGGTGATGCGGTTGGATTCAGCAGGGGATGGAGACTTTCGTCGCGTCTATCCCCTGAAGTGTTTAAAGGCTCTGGATGGTGGCATGGACCCAATCGGCCCTGAGCGCCTCGCAAAGCTCGAGGTGGTTCGCAAGGAAATCCTGGATGGCACGATCCGGCCTCCGATGACGCAGGTGCAGTTCGATGCCTACGTAAAGGCAGCGGAGAAATCCTGAATCGTTGGTGATGCATTTGGATTCAGCAGGGGATGGAGGCTTTCGTCGCGTCTATCCCCTGAAGTGTTTAAAGGCTCTGGATGGTGGCATGGACCAAATCGGTCCTGAGCGCCTCGCAAAGCTCGATGTGGTTCGCAAGGAAATCCTGGATGGAACGATCCGGCCACCGATGACGCAGGTGCAGTTCGATGCCTACGTAAAGGCAGCGGAGAAATCCTGATCGGTTGGTGATGCGGTTGGATTCAACAGGGGATGGAGGCTTTCGTAGCGTCTATCCCCTGAAGTGTTTGTAGACGTCGGTCGGGTGGCAGTCGGCAAGCGATGCGACAATCAGTGCGCTGTCGGTAAATGTCATATGCGCTGTCATCGGGTTTGGGCACACAACACAGTCACACCCTGCTGCTTCCGCGGCGAGCGCACCATTTAAAGAGTCTTCGATCACAAGTGCCTCCGATGGGCTGACGCCGAGGAACTCGCACGCTTTCTCAAAGATGTCGGGATGTGGTTTCCGCCGACCAGGGCCGACATCGTCGCGAGTGGCAAAGACATCGAAGTGTGCCTTGATACCAAGGCGTTCCGTATGTGTATCCACCCAGACACGCGGGGAGCTGCTTGCAACCGCCAGTCGAATTCCAGCTGTAGTGGCGTGCGCCAGCCAGTCGCGAACACCATCCCGGCAGTCGAGCGCATGCAGCATCTCATGAAAAATGCGCCGTTGCTCAGCGCGGATTTCCTCATAAAGATCCGATGCCCCAAGTGCTTCGGATAGGAAAAAGGCGGGTTCAAAGACTGTTTGGTCGTAGCCTTTGCCAACCGCTGCATGGAACGCATCGATGGGAAATTCAATTCCATGATGTGTATAGATTTCCTGCCAGGATGCGCATTCAGGCGTCTCGGTGTCCAGGGTGGTGCCATCAAAGTCGAAGAGGATTGCTTTATACATAGAGGTTTACTTCTTATTATCACAGCAGCCAGCTGTGTTGTGACAGGAGGATTTAACAAGTTTTGGAATGAGTGGAGTTCTCAAATTAGCCTTGATATCAGCAGCTAGTACCCACCGCTTCTAAGCTACAACGAGAGTGTTGATACTTCAGCACCCAGAGGAGATACACCCCTTGGAGCACTGTTCCTGTCAGTTAGGTCAGAGCTCTGCGTCACATTTTTCGTTGACAAATTCCACATCCAAATTCTCTCATCTGGCTCATTTTCAACATATACAACCCACCTTTACCGACCTACAATAGAGATGGTTATAACGACGCACCAGTGCTGGTGCGCCCCTTGGAGCACAACACTGTTCGCTTGTCTCGGCGCTGTGTTGGAGCTCTGCGTCACATTTTTCGTTGACAAATTCCACATCCAAATTCTCTCATCTGGCTCATTTTCAACATATACAACCCACCTATACCGACCTACAATAGAGATGGTAATTACGCCGCACCAGTGCTGGTGCAGCCCTTTGGAGCACAACATGAGTCAATCTGTAGGAATCGGAATCATCGGATGCGGATCAATTGGAATCCGTGGAGCCCTGGACCACTTCGTCCTTGAGGACATGAAGGGCATCGCACATGTCGCCGCATGCTGTGACCCAGTGGATGGCCGCGCCGATGCAGCCGCTGCAAAATACGGCGTTCCAAACGCCTACCGTACCGAAGATGAAGTCTTTGCTGACCCTTCTGTCGATGCCGTTATCATCTGCTCGCCGATTGGCCTGCACTACGATCAGGGCGTCAAGGCGATCGAGGCTGGCAAGCACATCCACTTCAACAAAACGATGACGGTGACCAGCGGCGAGGCAACCGACCTCATCGCGCGTGCTGCCGCTAAGGGTGTCAATATCGTCGCATCCCCAGGACAAATGCTCCGCCCAACCAACCATAAAATCCGCGAAGCCATCCTGTCCGGCCAGCTCGGCAAGCTTAGCTGGGCCGTTGCAGGTGCTGCATTTGGTAGCTACCACGAAGGTGAGTCCGTTCGTACAGGCGACAGCCCACTGACCAACATCAACCCATCCTGGTATTGGCGCAAGCCAGGTGGCGGCCCTCTCTACGATATGACCGTCTACGCCCTGCATTCGCTTACCGGCGTTCTCGGACCTGTGAAGCGCGTCACCGCGATGAGCGGCATCGGCATCAAGCAGCGCGAATTCAAGGGTGAGATGTATGACTGTGATGCTGATGACAACACGGTTATCCTTGCAGACTTTGGTGACAATGTCTTCTCGTTCATCCATGGAACCTTTGCTGGAATGGTTTCCGAATTTGGACAGCCAAGCTACTTCGGCGAGAAGGGCACGATTGTTGGCACAAAGCTGAACGGCGAGCCAATCGATTACCCAGGGCGCTCCGAGGGCCTGAGCCCACTTCAGGTCACCCCGCACGTCAAGGCATTCCCGGCACACGGCCAGCTCGGCGAGCACCACGTCTGGGAAGACTCGATGCAGCTGGTCCGCTGGATTCGCGAAGGGAAGCCATCGATTGTTACCGCTGAGCATGCAGCCCACGTCATCGAAATCATCGAGGCGGGCTACAAGGCAGCCGAAACAGGACAGGTCCAGACGCTGGCGACATCGTTCAGCCTGCCAGCTGACCTCACCGATGCTGCATAAACGGTAACGGAGTAATCCAAATGGGCGTGGCTGGAAGCAACCAGCTGCGCCCATTGTTCATTTAGTCCTTAGGTTCTGGCATCACGCATTGTCAGGCTGTAGGATTCGCAAATATCGCTGCGAGGCGATGGAGCGTCCCATATGAAATCGACCCGTGCATTTACCCTGATTGAGCTGCTGGTCGTGATCGCCATCATCGCAATTCTTGCGGCAATCTTGTTTCCTGTCTTCGCATCCGCGCGGGAAAAAGCACGCTCCGTAACCTGCCTCAGTAATATGAAGCAGCTTGGGTTGTCCCTCTCTATGTACACATCCGACTATGATGAGTGCTACCCGATGACGGCGAACTACGGTCTTGCGAGCAAGCCGATTTGGACCGAGCAGCTGTTTCCGTATTTCAAGTCGAAGGATGTCGTGAAGTGCCCATCGGCTAAGCAGCCTGGCTATGCAGCCGACTGGAATTCGCGTGGTTACTCATCCGTCGGGATGACGGCCCTGGCCGCCTACGACCCAACCCAGGCGGAGGGCTTTGCGGATGTCCTGTCTGACGCATCCTTAATGGAAGTCGCCCGTACGCCGCTCCTCGGGGAGACCCCGAATGCGCCAGCTGGTGGACCGCTCGGCCGCTATCGTGGACATAACTTTGACCCTTGTGTAAGCGATTGGGTTGTTCCGGCTTCTGAAGACATCCAGCTCATCCCGCCGCGCATTGCCGACATCGATCTCGTTGACGCACGCCCTGATCTTGCCGCCGGGCGCCTAAAGCCACTCTTTGCCCGTCACCTCACCGATGGCAAAGGCAATGGCCGCGTCAACCTCATCATGGCGGATGGTCACGCAAAGTCCTACTCCGCCAACCAGGTCGCGGCGCGCGGCGCAGGCGCAAACCTGCTCTGGCGTTTCAGGAAGTGTCCGTATTAGGCTTTAGAGGTCAGGGAATGCGCTGAAGCGGGCGTGCATTTCGGGATCTGGTGTGTACGTTTCAAGCGTCACGCTTTCCCGAACTATGCTGCG
>CAIWTR010000609.1 GCA_903915615.1 uncultured Armatimonadota bacterium | reverse complement strand
CGGCGGTCCGCCCCTACGCGGAGGATTTGTCCGATGGTACGTGACAGCAAATTTGGAAACGGAATTTTCGTGACATCCGGCGACCTCGGCACGCACGCGATGCATCCACCGCGCAAGAGTGAATCAATCGGCACAAATGCGATGCATCCACCGCGCAAGCGCAACATTGACATCAATTAATGGCAAAATCGTTCCGAAAGCACGGGAGGGCGTGGCAGCTCTCCCCTACGCGGAGGTTTGTGATCCGGCCATCCACAATCAAACGTTTAAACCGAACGACACGATGCATCCACCCGGCAAGCGCAGTAACAACATCAATGTTCAGCCAATCGGTATCGATACGCGCGGGCGGACACGGCGGTCCGCCCCTACGCGGAGGATTTGTTCAATGATATGCATCATCAAATTTGGAAAAGAGATTTTCATAACATCCGGCGAGATCGGTACAAACGCGATGCATCCAACGCGCAAGCGCAACATCGACATCAATTAATGGCAAAATCGTTCCGAAAGCACGGGAGGGCGTGGCAGCCCTCCCCTACGCGGAGATTTTGCATCCGCCACGCAGGCAGTCGTTGTAACAACGCCGCCACCCGGACACAGAATTTTTAGTTACGGCTTACAGAACGAACAAGCCTGCAAGCCCATCCGCTCCGCCGCGCCGCGGGTGCTCGGTATCTTGGTACGCGAAACGCCGCTACAGCCATCCAAGTGGTACTTCTTACCCGTCTTCGTAACAAAAACCGGATCGGATGCGGACTTAACCCCGGAGCCCACCGAACCCAAGGATGGTTTCTCAACCCCTGAATCCGAGCTCGTAACGCCCCGGCGGAAGTCCCATGGCGCCACCGGATTAGCATCCGCCCAAAGCCCGACGCGCTCGCGCCGCGCACGGCTCTCCGCATTCATCAAGACTTCGTTATCCTTGGCATACTCGCGGTACCACCACGCATACCCATTCGAAACGAGCGCGACATTGAGGTTCTTGCCATCCACACTCACCACACCCACACTGCGCCCATAACGATCCGTCTCTTTGACATCCACAGAAACCTGCTTGCCAAAAACCATCTGACTCGTAAACTGCTTGGACTTGTCGCCAAAGGCCTGGGCCTTCTCAGGAGCATCCACGCCATCCAAACGAACCTTGACCTGCTTCTTCGCAGGCGTCAGCACCGTGACCGTATCGCCATCCGCGACGCTTACGACTTTGCCCGTGATGACATCCGCGAATGCCACCGAACAAACCACAAACGCCGCAACCACCGCCGAAAATCGCTGCATGATGTGTGTCATAGCGGAAACATACCATGAAATCGCATGGCTGAGATGCGTTGACGCAGGCGACACCATTCGGCTGTCAGGGCATCCACTCGGTAGAATCGAACCACCATGGAACTTGAGAACTACACCCGGGATGGCGGCGCCATCGAATACTCAAAGGCTGCAAACCCGCTTGCTAACGGTACAACTCCCCCGATGCCAATCTTTGAGTTTCCGCCTGACAACTACGAAGGACGGCCAACGGGCATCACGCCACTCGACCTTTCAGAAATGCTCAAGTGTGACAGTCCCGCGAGCAGCCCGGGACTCCTCGCGAGCTTTATCCATGTCACCGCTGGCGACACGCTGACCATGCGCGTTAATGCCACATCCCAGCTGATCTTTACCCGCTGCGGAACAGGCATCATCACGATTCCGGAAAGCGATGCATCCATTCCGTACCAATTGGGTGATCTCGTGACGATTCCTGCGACAGCCGATGTGACCATTTCCGCAACCAGCGACACGATTTTGTACTGGGTGCACGATGAGCCATTGCTACGTTATCTGGGCGTCACGGCAACCGAGCCGAAATTTCAGCCGACGCTTTATCCATGGGATGTTACCCTTGCGGCCGTCCACGATGCGTTGAACGACCCGGAATCCGGCAAGCGCTCCCGCATCAGCGTGCTTCTGACGAATACGCATTTCCCGCAGACGATGACGATTACGCACGTCCTCTGGGCGATGATTGGTATCCTCCCGGTGGGTGCGAACCAGCTTCCGCATCGGCATCAGAGTGTGGCACTCGATTACATCATCGATGCCAAACCCGGATGTTACACGCTGGTTGCGGAGCAAGTGGATGATGCCGGCCGGATGATTGATCCGATCAAAGTGCCTTGGTACTCCGGAGGGGCATTCACCACGCCGCCGGGCTACTGGCATTCGCATCACAATGAGAGTGGTGAAAATGCGTACTTAATGCCTATCCAGGATGCGGGCATCCATACCTATATGCGCACGTTGGACATTCGATTTCATCAGGATAATGAGCATTAGGGGTGGAGGGTAGGCGTCTCAAAATTGTGCAGCACCAATCTGTTCGTTCAGAGCTACCCCTTCGCCCGGCGGATGGCCCGGATGCTCCCGGCGAGCAAGTCTCCGACCGCGGTGGCCGCGATGATTAACATCCACAGCATCGCCGAATCCACAGCCGGCTTTGTCTGAAAGACACCGGCATTAAGGGCATCCGCAAAGG
>CAIWTR010000608.1 GCA_903915615.1 uncultured Armatimonadota bacterium | reverse complement strand
TGCCGGTGCGTTGTGGCGCGGGCCACGGGGAAAGCGTTTGCGCAGCGGGTTGATGCTCTCGCCAGCCCGTCGTGGAAAGATCGCCGCACAGGTGTTTAGAAGCTTCTTCTCACGCAGCGTCTCCTCGGTCAAGACAGGCTTTGCCGTGATTAATGCGCCATCGACACGGCGGGTGTCGTAAAACATCAGCTGTGCCAGCGTTTCCGGGCTTGCGAGGTGGAGGAGGCCGCTTCGTACGGCTTGATGGTCCATCAGAAATCGTCCGACGAGGTCATTTTGGTTACCGAGACCTGCCGGGTTCCCCTGGCGGCTGCAGAGAAGGAGGCGTGTTGCCTCGATGGTACCGCTCGCGATAATGACGATTTTCGGTCGTATACGAAACGCTGTTCCTGCGAAGGTTTTGATGCAGATGTCGGTGACGGCTGCGCAGTTAGGAGAGGTAAGCAGCTCGGTCGCTGTGGCCTCGGTGATCAATGTGATATTTGGTGCGACCGCAAGCCTTGCTTTGGCATCAGCGAGGAAGGTTCGGCTCGGACCAAAGTGGAAGATGCGTGTTTCCATCCCGGTATTCTCAAGTGGGTACGGCTCGCAGCTGGGTGTGGACCAGGTTTCTGGAGCATAGTCGTACGGGCCGGTGCCGGCAAACGCATGGGCGCGGGCATAGTAAGGATCGAGCTGCGACTTTGAAAATGGCCAGCCGCTGTGCGGTACCCAGTCCCGCTTCTCAAAGTCAATCGGGTCGAGTGTGGTGTAGCGGATACCGGTTTCGGTTGGCGTGTAGCGGATGCCCCAGCTGTTACTCGTCCCGCCAAAGCGCCGGATGCGAGTTTGTACAGCGCTGGGGTAGGAAACATCCCCGGTCGGCATCCGGTCATCCAGGTTCAGCTGTTGAAACGCATCAAAGTTCCACGCATCCCCGCCATGTCCGAATGCAGCACTGGTTTCATCACGCATCCCGGCCGTGTCCGCTGGAAATGCACCCGATTCCAACAGGATTACTTGATGTGGACCGCCCTGGAGCTCAGCGGCGATGGCAAGGCCGGCCGGCCCGGCGCCGATGATACAGACATCCGTTTCGAGAATCGTGCCATCCTGAATAGCCGGGCCGTGTTTTGTCATAATGGTTAATAGGTCATCACATTGCACATTCCATGCCATTCATCGGTGAGAGAGCCGTATTTAATCTGGGATCAAACGAAAACCCAGTATTTCTACTATGTTAGTACCTTTTGGAAATCATTAACATTGCCATAGCACATCGTGAACACCCTAGCAAAAATGTCACCATCAAACCCGCGCATCAGCATTGTCATCCCGACTTACAACCGTCCCACCGAGGTCGTTAAAGCGGTGCGCGCCATCCAGGCACAAAACTTTAGTGCATGGGAGCTGGTCATTGTCAACAATGGCTGCACCGACGACACGGAAGCAGTGCTCAGCGAGCTGTCAGCTGGCGATGCACGTATTCGCATCGAAACCATCCCACGGACTCGGGCAACCGCTGCTCGCAACTATGGCATCCGGTGCACCAAGCCGACGAGCGAGTTTGTGATGCTCCACGATGACGATGACTGGCTGTTTCCCGGTGTGTTGGAGAAACTTTTACGCAAGGCGGATGAGCGTCCGGATGCCGTACTGACTTACGGAATGGCACTCAACTGTGATGACAGTGGCGCATCGGATGAGACGCTTGAGACAGCTTTTGCCGCGCGCCGCCTAGCGATTGCCGAATCAGGCAGGGTTCACTGGTTGAAACCGGATGCGGATGACACATTTGGAAATGTTGCCATTTGGAGCCCGATCGCGACATTCGCACAGGTCCTGATGCGCCGGAGTGCTCTCGAACAAAATGGCTTGCTGATTGACAACTTTGGCATCGCGGATGACTGGGATTTCTGGATTCGGATGTCAATGCTCGGGCCATTTGCGCGCTTGAACGAGCTGGTTCTTTATCGACGGTTTATCGCAAGCAATACGAGCAACAACCATGCACTTATGGCACCGTCAGTCCTGTCCATCCGACATTCGCTAAAGTTCGGCAGGGGCCTCACGCCGGCGCAGCGACGCGTTGCGAGCATCGCAAATGCGGTTTCACCGTACTTGTTTCTCATCTGGGCGCAGCGGGCGCTTTCGAGGGGAGATATCCGCGTGGGGGTTCAGCTGATTGTGACGTGCGCCAAGGAAGTGACAAAGGTGCAGCTTGCCTGGCGGCGACTGGACCGCGACCGCACTTTTGTCGAGCGCTATGCATCAACCGTGGAACCCGGTGATACCGGCTTTGCGATCCGCTAACGTCTACTTGATCCCAATCATCGGGGACTTATCCGGAATCGTGTAGGCAGTCGTATTGTCGGGAACAGCCGGCATCGGGCCCGCATACAGCAGGCAAACTCGGGCTGCACGGCGTACTGCGCGGAACAGCTGCAGCGTGGCCTCACGCAGATTGCGATGTCTGAGGTTTTTTGCTGCGCTGCGCAAAAACAGAATCGAGCTGGCAAAGTATCCTAGTTTTGCGATCCGCTGTTGTTCTGCTGTAAGCGTTGAATCAGCCCGTAGTCGTTTACGGATGTTTCGCTCCGAGACAGCGCGTAACGCTTTGTTCCCGCTGAGGTTTGTCCCATTTGTGCGCTTGTAGAGCGTGAACTCAAAGAGCCGGACAAAGTTGTGTGTACGCGTGATGTCCAGCCACATATTCCAGTCATCACTGATGCCGTAGGCTTGGACAAAACCGCATGAGTTTAACAGAACATCCCGGCGGATTAGTACCTGGCCCATGGTTGCAATCCAGCACCAGACAACCATCGTGCCAAATGTTTCCGGGGCATCCTCAGGAATGTCAACAATCTTCCCATTGTCAGCCACGCCAACGCGTCGCGAACCATAGCATTTTGAGAGCTTCTCATCCGAGTGACCATTGTCATCGCACTGTAAGGGCATCCCGTACACGCCAGCCGCATCCGGG
>CAIWTR010000607.1 GCA_903915615.1 uncultured Armatimonadota bacterium | reverse complement strand
GACAACAGAATAAAGGGTGCCATCCGGATGGACCAGTTTGTTGGCGATGAAAGTGCGATTGCCTTTGGAACAAGGCCGGAAAGGACGAGGTTGAGAAACGCGGTTAGCATCACAAGCGCGACAACGTAGAGCGCGCGTACTTGAAACGATGGCTTCCCAGGCGCCATCAGATCAGCCAATTCCAATCCTGCAATCGCCGCAAGCGCTGCGGATGAAAATGCAAAGAGCGAGAGGCCAACTTGTGCGGCGGCGACGTGCTTGGCGGGCTCGCTTATGAGTTTCTTGACGAGAAAGGCCCTTCGCTTACCTTCATTGATGAGCTGCTCAATCCGGGATGCCCGTACCGTGATGAGCGCAGTGTCACCTAATGTGTAGCATCCACCGAGGATAAGCGATGCAGCGATGCCGCCACCTAACCAGAAAATCTGTTGGACCGACTCATCTAACACGTGTAAGAACTCCTTGCCATAGCGCTTCGATCCCATCGAGGCGCGTCCCCAGCCATTTTGGGGCACCAACAATCAACACTCCGATAATCGTCGCGACAACTCCACCGATAGCCACTTCCCGAATCGAATGAATCTGGCCTTCAACCCGGCTCTGTGCGACTAGTGCGGCGAGTGCATAGGATCCAGCGATAATCCAGATGTCGGGAAACGAGACAGCGATCACGGTTGCCACAAAAAATGCGGTTGCAGCATGCCCCGATATGGCCCCGCCTTGCATCACACTTCCTCTGCCGGCAAGCGTTTTCCCTACAAGCACGATTACCATCAAGACCAGATACCCGCCAAGGACGACAGGAAAAGTCGTTGGAAAGACCATCCGGCGTTGCATCACATCGATGTTCAATGCACCCAGAAAGATAATCGAGCCAATCACTGCAGCAGCGGTAGCGGTCACAAGGACCGCGCCAGCGGCAAGGTCTTTCACATATTTGGCAGCTGGATGATAGCGATCGGTGATCATATCAACGGTGGCTTCAATCGCCGTGTTCATCATTTCGGCAAACAAAACGCTTGAAAAGCACACGACAAGAGCAATCATTTCGAGGCGTGGAATCCGCAGAATGAGGGCTCCAAGAAAGAGGACTAGAAAAGCGGCGACGTGGAAGCGCATGTTGCGCTGTGTCCGGAAGGCATGCCCAAGGCCTTCGACGGCATGGCGGAAGCTCTCACGCGGGTGCTTGGGTCTCCAGACACTTGCCCGGAGGTTGCGTCTGGCAGACTCTGCCAGCTTGTCATGAGGAACCGGATCATGCCTAGGCATTGGCATCCCCATTCAATGTAAGTGGCTTCCCCACCGCAAAGCGCTCAAGGGAACGCATATGTGCTGCATCTTCATCTTCATCGTCATCATGCCCCAGAAGGTGCAGGAAACCATGAACGGCTAGAAGGCAAACTTCATCTGAGAGGTTCCACATCCGGGTTGCGGCCTGACGACCAGCGGTATCGAGTGAGATAGCAATATCACCAAGAATTGGCTGTAGCGGCTCATCGACATTGACTGCAGGCCACGAAAGGACATCTGTGGCGCTATCCTTGCCTCGCCACGTCTTGTTTAGGTCCTGAATGCCAGCATCCGTGGTCAGTGCAATTGTAATCTCTGCATCATCGAAGAAACCCTTCGATGGCAAAAGCGTTCTTTGTTCAGGAAAAAGAAACGAAGCAGTGGTCACAAGGTTGAGTGCAGCGATAATGCGTTGCCGAGTATCTGCATCAAGGGCAGCTGGGTTGGAGAAATCAATGGTCATCGTTGCATCCATTGGCATTGGATGCGTACTTGTAAACGCGTTTGTTTATCAGAGTCAGCGATCATCATCACTCCGCGGTTCGCGTGGTGTCTCGAGTGCGGCATCCGCCTGATCCTGTTCGGGATACCTAATGCGACCGTGCATTGTGCCGCTGAGAATATGGATGAACACCGTCTCAATCGTCTTCATTTCCCGAAGGGTGAGATCACTCTCATCCAGCTGGCCATCGGCGAGCTTGTCCTGAATCATCCGCTGCACAAACTCCGCCAGCTTCTGCGGAGTTGCCTGCTGCAATACGCGACTGGCGGCTTCCACGGTATCTGCGAGCATCAGGATTGCCGCTTCCTTGGACTGTGGTTTCGGTCCAGGGTAGCGGAACTGCGCTTCAAGGAGACGATCCGGTACACCATCGGTGGCCTGATGATAGAAGTACTTCATCACGGATGTCCCGTGGTGCTGCGACATCACATCGATGACCTTAGCTGGAATTCCGGCAACCTTGGCCATTTCCATTCCATCTTTGACATGGGATGCGAGGACAACGGCAGAGAGACTCGGGTTGATGGTTTCGTGGATGTTCTCACCGGTTTGATTTTCGATGAAGAACTCTGGCCGGCTCATTTTGCCAAGATCATGGTAGTAG
>CAIWTR010000606.1 GCA_903915615.1 uncultured Armatimonadota bacterium | reverse complement strand
TTCAATATCCTCCGTTCCAGCGTAGATGATGTTCAAGTCCTCTATGAGCTTGCACAGGAGGATGACAACCCTGATAGCTACGAGACCGAAGTGGTCAAGGCCATTCAGGATATTGAAACTGGCCTCGATTCCCTCGAAGTTAAGACGTTGCTTGCAGGCACCTACGACTCAGTGGATGCCATCCTTGAAGTCAAGCCGGGTGCCGGTGGCACGGAAGCCTGTGACTGGGCGGCAATGCTCCTCCGGATGTACGTTCGTTGGGCAGAGGACAATGGCTTTAAGGCCGAGATTCATGAAGAACTCCCCGGTGAAGTCGCAGGCCTCTCGTTTGCAACGGTCTTTATCTCTGGGCGGAATGCATACGGCTTCCTGAAATCCGAACACGGCGTGCATCGGCTTGTGCGTATCAGCCCATTCAATGCCAATGGTAAGCGACAGACCAGCTTTGCGGCGGTCGAAGTGATGCCTCAGGTTGAGTCAGACACCGATGTCGAAATCCGTGCTGAAGACATTCGCCTTGATACTTACCGGGCAAGCGGTGCGGGTGGCCAGCACGTCAACAAAACGAGCTCAGCCGTTCGTATCACACACATCCCAACCGGAATTGTTGTGCAGTGTCAGAATGAACGCTCCCAGCTGCAAAACAAAGAACTTGCGATGCATATGCTCCGAGGCAAGCTTGCTGAAATGAAGGCACGCCAGGAAGAAGCAAAGCTTGCTGCCATTCGTGGAACCCAGCTGAACATCGAATGGGGTTCACAGATTCGCTCGTATGTATTCCAGCCCTATACATTGGTCAAAGATGTTAGAACAAAAGCGAGTGTTGGAGACGTCCAAAAGGTAATGGATGGCTACTTAGAGCCATTCATGACGGCCTATCTGCGCTATATTGCCGGCAAGGGCACCAGTGGGGATGATTCCAATGATGACATGGATGCGTAATCAAGCAAAACCGATGGAGCTTGCTTTAAAGGAAGCTCCTGTAGCGGCGACTCTGGCCGGCATCGTTTGGTTTGAATCAAAGTCTGATGTTGCCTTTATTCCTGCAGCTACATTTGCCGCCACAGTGGGAGCAGATACGCAAGCTGCGTCTCCGCTACAGGATGACCCCATCGTCATCATCGAGTTGACTGGGATTCAGATCCAAAATGCTCTGACCCGGTCCATTTCGTATATCCCTAAAACATTCGGCGGCTTACTCTCGACGGCGGGAATTACTACGCGTGTTGCGTTAAGCCCTGATGGTCGTGCAAAGGTCGTGTCAATCGATGCTGCTGGGAAGCGCTTGGACCCTGCGAAGCGCTACCGGGTTGCGATGCCCAAGCCGCTGGCCGATGGCCAGCTCGGATATTTTCAAATCTGGGATAAGCAAACCGCTCGTACCTCCACAAATTTGACAGTCATGGCGTGTAGTCGAAAACAAACGGGAGCCACTCCTGTCGTGGCGTCCTACAAAATCAATGGGCAATAAGGAACATAAGATGCGAATAGAATGGATGATTGCAGCCGTTGTGATCGCACTTGTAGGCTGTGGGGCAAAAACGGTTGCGGAAGCACCAGCGCCTCCAGTTACATCGACCGGGCCATCGGATGCGGCGCGTGCTTATGCAGACCTGAAGAAGCAAGTTGCGTTTGGGCCGCGGACCCCGGGCTCTCCAGGAGCCGCGGCG
>CAIWTR010000605.1 GCA_903915615.1 uncultured Armatimonadota bacterium | reverse complement strand
GGACTGTTTGTCTGTATTCTGCTGCACGAGCTTGGTCACGCGTTGACCGCGATTCGTCTCGGGTACCCGATACGCCGCATCACGATGTACCCCATTGGCGGTCTGGCTACCCTTGAAGCTCAGCCATCCCCAAAGCATGAATTCCTCATCACCGTAGCGGGACCAGCCGTCAATGTCGTCATCGCGGGTGTGATCTATCTCTACCTCCGTCTAAGCCCCGGTGGCCTCCCAAATGTGTTCTTTGACGGACTTCGGTCCTATGTGCAACATCCCGACACACTACGCTCCTATTTCACGATGCTGGGTCTTGCAAATGCGAGCTTAGCAATCTTCAATCTTCTGCCTGCGTTCCCGATGGACGGTGGGCGTATCGTGCGCTCTCTCCTCGCGATGCGTATCGGGCAGGTTGCCGCAACACGAATCGCCGGGCGTGTCGGGCAGGTCCTTGCCGTGGCAGCCGGATTCTATGGCTTCTTCTCGGGAAACATCACGCTGCTGATCATCGCGGGATTTGTCTTCATGGGAGCGGGTCAAGAGATTGCAGCCAGCCAGAGCACGGATCCGCTTGCGAGTGTCCGGATGCAGGATGTGATGGTTGGTCGTACCGAAACGATTCTGCCTGGGATGACGCTTGCTGAGGTCGGCGAGCGGCTTTTGCATACGCATCAGCATGACTTCCCTGTGGTTCTTGGGAGCGACTACCTTGGCTTGCTGACACGTGAGCGTTTGATTCAGGGGATTGCGCAGCAGGGCCGGGATGCGTTTGCGAGCAGTGTGATGGACCGGGATGCGCCAACAGCTGGTCCTGATGATTCGCTGCTTGGGCATCTCCAAAGCTATGGCCAGGATGCGTTCCCGATTGTGATTACTGATGCTGGTCAGCGGGTCCTTGGTCTCGTGACCCGCGACAACCTAATGGAATATATGCTGCTGCGGCGACTTGCCTAGCGGTTTGGAAGAGAGTTTTGTTATGACAATTCGTGAACGTACAGAAGCCATTGAGCTGACAACGCTGGCATCCTGGGCCACCCGCTCGACTGAGAGCAAGGGCCGTCAGCGCATCGAACCCGCGGACCCGGTGCGGACCTGTTTTCAAAAGGACCGCGACAGGATTATCCACTCGAATGCGTTTCGCCGTCTCAAGCACAAGACGCAGGTCTTTCTGGACCCGGAGGAAGATCACTACCGGACACGCCTGACGCACTCACTGGAAGTGGCTCAAATCAGCCGCACCGTTGCGCGTGCGCTGCGCCTCAATGAGGACTTGACGGAGGCAATTGCGCTTGCGCATGATCTTGGGCATCCCCCATTTGGACATGAGGGTGAGTACGCATTGGATGCCGTCCTCAAGGAATATGTCCCATCGATGCACTTTCGCCACTTTGAGCAGAGTCTGCGCGTTGTGGATCTTCTGGAAAAGGGTGGCAAGGGTCTTAATCTCACGCATGAAGTCCGTGCCGGAATTGTTGGGCATTCCAAGGGCAAGTCTGATTTGTATGAGCACGACCCGGAAGCGGAAAAGTTACCGGATGCGCTTCCCCTCGAAGCGATGGCTGTGCGGATCTCGGACCGTATCGCCTACCTTGCGGCAGATATTGAGGATGCTGTCCGCGCTGGGCTTTTACGCCTTGAGGATCTGCCACAGGAAGTGCACGATACGCTTGGCGTGACGCATGGTTCGCGGATTGGAACGATGGTCGCAAATGTCATCGAGAACTCCATCGACAAGCCGTATGTGACCATGACAGAGCCAATTCTTGGAATAACGAACCGTCTTAAAGACTTTATGTTCACAAATGTCTACACCAAGCGGAATGTTGCAAAGGAAGAGCTGAGCAAAGGATCTGCGATGCTGAAGCAGCTGTTCCGTTTGTACATGGACCATCCGGAGCAGCTTCCAGCCGGGATGGCGAATCCGATTGCAACGACTGAAGAGCATGCACAGCTGGTGCTCGACTATGTGGCAGGCATGACCGACCGCTACGCAGGTGACCTCTTTATAAAGCACTTCTTCCCGCGCGGCTGGCGCTCGCTGTAGGTCAGTATGCCAACATCTGGATTGATGGCTAACAACGGAGTCCATTTAGGGATAGGGGGCACGCTATGTTACTGATGAAGCCTGCCTGTGAGGCGTGTAAACAAAGCCTGTCGCATACGGATGAGGCATACATCTGCTCTTATGAATGCACTTTCTGCAATGCTTGCAACGCGCGGATGCAGGCCGTTTGTCCAAACTGTGGGGGGAAGCTGGTTCTTCGGCCGACCCGGGAATCATCTCCAGTGGCCGTCGCCATCCGGCAAGCCGCAAGAGCGCCACTTCTCGTGCAGATAATGGCCATTCTCAGGAGGAGATAACGGCAGTCCCCGTCCATCCTAGCTGTGGCACAAAGCGTGTTTCCCCACGGCGGAGAGTGGTTTCGTAGAGCTGCAGGCGCGTCTGTCCAGCATCGGAGTAATCCGGGCCTTCGCCGACATAGGATGCCTTGAGCTGCGTCAGTGTTTCCTGACTTGGCATCACGGATGTCATGAGAACAACACGGACATCGGATGTCGCCTTTAGCCAAACCCACGCTGCCTGGCCACCGGGCATCGCGGTGAACTTCTGCGTCATTAGCTTCTCAGGTACACGCGCAAGCTGATAGTCACGGTTGGTAAATGGCTTGATTCCATTGCTGAAGGACCGGACATCAAAGCCGTAGCCGATGACATCCACTCCGCGGTTCTGCAACACCTTCGGCTTTGGTAGGTGCTCGGAAATGCTCTTCCACAGCCAAGAAGCGCTCTCAAAATCTGCGATTCTATGAAATGTCAGGAAGTTGGCATCATGTGCCCGTTTGGCTTGCAGAAAGCCATCATGGAATGCGGTCCGGGATGCATAAACAATGTCCTTGCCATCAAATTGCCACTCGATGTATTGCCAACCGCAGTGTTCGACATCAGGGTTGTAATGCAGCACACGGATAATCTCCCATGCACGTAGGTCGTGGCTCCGCAATAGGACCGCGCAGTTCCGCATACTCCCCGCATCGATTGGGTTGTCATCGGGGAAGACCGCCGATGCAATCGTGTAATACATTCCCGACCGGTCATTCCTACGAATACAGAACTTTTTGGAACCACCCGGTAACGGTATAAACCCGGATTCTGGCTTGAAATCACACTCGAAGGTTTTAGGGTCGATGGTTATGATGGCAGCTTTTTC
>CAIWTR010000604.1 GCA_903915615.1 uncultured Armatimonadota bacterium | reverse complement strand
GACCCGCGCGTGGCGCAAAAGCATCCAAGTGGAGTGGCTAAACGTCCCGGATGTCTCATCCCCGCGGAGGCCAAGCGCATCCTGAGGGCCATCCGGTTGCTGGAGACGAAATCCACCATCCGGTTCCTGGCGACGTCGCAGCGCGGACATCTCCAAATCAATCGCAGGCAAGGCGCGGGCGAGCTCTCCGGTGATGAATGGGAGCTCCCAGCGACCGATATGGCTGGGACCACGGAGTGCCTGCACCTCTGGTAGGAGCTTCTCCAATGCCTTGTCCGCAGTATCACTGCTTTGTTTATTGGCGTTCCAGAGGGCATCCCATTTGAGCAGCGCAACCGATGTCGGTATCGCTTCTAGGGAGCCATCCGCCGTGAAACGTAGCTGTTTGGTTACGGCATCGAATGAAAGCTGCATCCCTTTTCGTGCAAGGCTGTGGCGTCCCGCTACGGTGAACGTGCTTGGAGGGGCATTGCGTGGACCGTAGTTGCGGAACCATGAAACGGCTGCGGCTGTACTGCGACCCGGGGTGCAGCGGACATCCACCCAGTCCCCGACATTGATTGCGGCTGCGCTCAGCAAATGGTTTTCGGCACCGCTGACTGCGGGCGATTGAAAGGTTACTGTCGCCGTGCGTGGGTTTTTCCAGCAGAGCGCGACGGTGTAGTCATCATCGGATGCTTTTGGACCGCCGCCGCCAAGCAGGCTGTCAGGCGAACCTGTTGGAGGGAGCTGTCTGTCGGGACGGGAGGCATTTGGTCCAAATGTGATGGCTGTCAGTGGGATGGTCAGCTGCATGTAATCCGGTCGGCTGCGGTCCGCGAGGGATTCGACAAACCCGCGTGTGCTCCCGGACATTTCGCTACCGGTGAGGTATTCGAGACCCGGTAGGATTGCTTCCATTTTAGATGCACCATCGGCGCCGGGTTGCAGCGTATCGCCGGCATAGAGGGCCGGGAAGCGGGCAGTTGCCTTGGTTTTTGTCAGCCGGATTGCGCCTTTAATGGGGCTAACAGCGATACTCACACCGGAGCCGATGGGCGTTAGAACGCCTGCTGGTTTCCAGCTGCCTCCAATGGATGCATCTACAAATGCAAACCCACGCTTGCTGATCCGGAGCCGGGTGGTGCCGCTAACAACAGTTTTGAAATCGGATGCTTCGGCTTTTGGCAGGACGCGGATCGATGTGGCCTGCGGTTCATCCCCTGACTGGGTTGCGACGAAGCGGATGGGTTTGCGGACATCCTTTTCGGATGGAATCCAGCGGACATCGACTGCGCCTGTCTGTCCGGCGGCGATTGCGGGGATGCGGATGCTGTCCGGGAGGCGTGCGTTGCTGCTGGATTTGAGCTGGATGGTGAACGGGTCAGCATCCCCTTTGCCGCGGTTAATGAACCGGATGCGGATGGCGGTTGGGCGTCCGGCGGTCGGAAGGATGCTGGTGGGGAGGATGCCAGTGATGTGGACATCGGAGGGGTAAGCGGCCACATTTGCGGGGCGCGGTGGATCTGGCAGAGGTTTACCTGCGTTATCGAATGCCGAGATGTAAACGGGGCCGGGGGAGCCTTGCGTGAACGGGATTGCATTGACGCCTTTATGGGCAGTAAAGGGTTCAGAAATCGGCGTGCGGCCGCTGCCTTGAAGCTGAATCTGCTGGGAGCGATCGGATGTAAACCACGCGATTCCTGTCCGTAAGAGGGCAGCATCCGGCTGTACCACTTCGACAACTGGCTCACCGATCAGTGCCCAGTCGTAGGCATCCGTACCGTTTGCATCCGTGCCGAATTCAATCGTCACATTACGCCCGCTGAACTCAGTGATATCAACGGTCGCCGGCTGCCACTCTGCCGTCTTTTGGAAGCGCTGTAGCTTGAACTCACCTTCGACCCGGCAGCTGAAGAAAATGCCATCCGGGGGTGGAGTTGCCCCGCGCGGGATGCCATCTGAAATCCCGGTTTGGAAGCGCAGGAGTATGCGTTCGCCGGCGGCGATTTTGGGGAGCTGGAGCTGAGTTGCGGCGCGCGTCGGAGGTCCGATCACATTTGGATGGAGGAAGATGGCATCCAGGAGGCGGCCACGGCTGATGGCGGGTCGGCGGATTTCGATCGACTTGTTGCCTGCGGGGAGCGATGATGCAAGTCCTGGGAGAAGGGGTGCCTGCCAGCGGACATCGGCAACGGCTGAACCTCCCGCTAGGAAGGACGCGGCCATGATTAATGGAAGAGTGAAAGTAAAGGTGCGATGCCGCATTGCGCCTAGCAGTCTATCTGTTGTGGCAGGCTTCGTCCCGATGTTACGAATAAAGCATAAATCTAGTTCTGTTATGCGAATATCAAACAAACGTAACAAATTGTTAAGTGCGGCATGTTTGTTGCGAACGGTAACAAACGTGAACACTGAACATCTTGTGGCAACCAATCACTCTGAGTTCCAGAGCTACACCGTCCTGATATGCACGGCTAATCGCAGTAATGAAATCCGTGTCGCATTGAATTCATTGGTGGATTCAGGCATCGGAAAAACGCGTGTCATCGTGGTGGATCAATCCGATACCGATGCCACTCAGGAGATTATCTACAGCTATCTGTCAACACTTCAGCTCACGTACATCCGCACAAAAACAAAAGGCAAGTGTGCAGCGGCCAACCTTGCGATGCGTCACATCAAGACCGAGTTTGTGGTGATGCTGGATGATGACTGTGCGGTCACGCCCGGCTGGTCGGAAGCTCTCCTCGACGCAATGTTGACCAACGATGACGTAGCCGTCGTTTACGGGACTGTCGCGCCGGCATTTGTGTGCCCCGGTGGCTTCATCCCGGAGTACATCGTTCCACGGGAACTCACCGTGAAAAACTGGCTCCATAAGTGCCGGGCACGTGGCATCGGGGCAAACTGTGCTTACCGAAAGAGTTACATTCTTGCAGCCGGTGGCTTCAACGAAGCCTTTGGGCCAGGTTCCCGCTTCCGTAGCTGCTCCGATGGTGAGCTGTCACTCCGCTGCATCTCTAAAGGCTTTCACATTATGGAAACGCCTAATAGCACCGTCATCCACTATGGCTTTCGTACATTTTCCGAAGGTCGGATGCTAGCCTACAACTCATTTTTTGGTATTGCGGCAAGCTGTCTGCAAACGATGTTCAAAGGGCATCCCGGAGCGCTTCTAGTCCTCCTCGATGAAATCATCACCCATGCCCTCTGGCCAACCATTGTCTCGATTGTTCGTCTGCGCCCAACGGGCCTTTCTCGTATCACCGGGTTTATCGGTGGATTGCTGGCGATGACGGTGTATACGATTCGAGGGATTCTTGGTTCCAAAGATGACACGGGCGGCGGTCCAACGCCCCGATTGGCAACATCTACGAATGGCTTTGCACTCACAGATCCTGTCAGGTCCTAAATTCTAGCCCCGCTTGCGGCTATTGGTGTAGTGATGCCAAAGCATCCGGGCGGCCACCGCTCTGTAGGGCTTCCAGAACTCTGCAATTTCAGTTGCTTCATCCGATGTCGGCCGCACTTCAAGCCTCAGCACCGCCTGCATCGCCGCGTGCAATGCGACATCCCCGTGAGGCCACGCATCCGCGCGTGACAATGCCACCAACAAATACGTCCGGGCTGTCCAGGTCCCGATACCCTTTACGCGCGTCAAATGCTCGCAGACTTCGTCATCTGGAAGCGACGCCAATGTATCCACATTAAGACGTCCTTCAAGCACATCCGCAGCCAGTCCACGGATATAACCAGCCTTTTGCCGACTGATGCCAAGGCCGCGAGCCGTTTCGTCATCGATGTTCAAAAGGAGCTCAGGCTTCAGACCGCCTGCATAGTTTTCGAGGCGCTCGACCGTTGCCCGACCGCTGCTCACGGAGACCTGCTGCTCGAGAATCAGCTGAACAAGCGTCGCAAACCCCTGTGGACGCGTTGAGAGCGGAGCCGGTCCATATGTTGTGAAGACGTCCAAAAAGCGGCTATCAATTGCGACAAGCGCCTCGCACAGCGCAGCGTTATTTGTCTCATCAACAGTCAACATCCGTGTCCACCAGCCTTTCAGTTCCCTTCAATACAGTGGGATAATACGCCACGAAGCCCAGCGCAGCGCTTTTTGGAGAACGATATGCAGCAGCCACAACCTCAGCCCAAAGTCAACGATATTGCAACCGGACACTGGTTTGCCCAACCCGCAGCATCTTTTTTACAGAGCTCGCCACTTGGAAATGGCCGTATCGGCGCGATGGTCTTTGGTATCCCCGGGACCGAACGCATCGTCATCAATGAGCTCACTCTCTGGTCGGGCTCGCCGTTTCAAAATGACCGTGCGGATGCACATAAAGCCCTCCCAGAAATCCGCCGGCTGCTCTTTGCCGGTAAGAACGCAGAGGCCGAGCGCCTCGTCAATCAGACATTTACCTGTCGGGGGCAGGGCAGCGGGGAGGCGAATGGCGCTGAGATTCCCTATGGCTGCTACCAGATTCTCGCTGATCTTGTCATCAATGGTCATGGAGATGTGGCTGCTCCCACGACCGGCTATCGCCGCACACTCAACATGGAAGATGGCAGTGTAGCCGTCACATTTACGCAAAACAGTAAGACATTTACGCGCGAACACTTTGTCAGCTTTGTCGACAGCATCATGGTTATCCGGGTTTCCGGGACCGCCGCAACCGCGACGCTCAAGCGCGAAAAGAATGCCAAAATCACCGTCTTGCCAAATGGGGATACACGCCTCGATGGCCAGCTTCCAAATGGACAGGGCGGCGGCGGGATGCGTTTTGCATCCCAGCTACGCACCATCCGAACAGGTGACCAAACCCTCTTCCTCCTCGCCGCGGGAACCGATTTTCAGAAGAAGACCGTGGATGACCTTGAGGCAAGTCTCTCCCGTGCTGCAAAGTCGGGCTATGCAGCGCTGAAGACAAGGCATACGGCTGACTACGCATCCCTGATGGGCCGTGTCAAGCTCGACCTCGGTCCAGGGCGTACCGACCTTGCGCTCCCGGATCGCATCGCCGCGGGGCAAACCAAGCTGGATCCCGCACTCTCGGCACTCCTCTTCCAGTTCGGGCGCCACCTCCTCGTCAGCTCCAGCCGGCCCGGCGGGCTCCCCGCAAACCTCCAGGGAATCTGGGCACAGGAATACGCGACGCCGTGGAATGGCGACTACCACCTCGATATCAATGTCCAGATGAACTACTGGCTTGCCGAGTCCACCAACCTCGCCCCGTGTCATGTGCCGCTGCTCGACTACGTGCAGTCGCTGGTCAAGCCGGGGCAGGCAACCGCAAAGGCCTATTACAATGCGCGTGGCTGGGTCGCACACGTCATTTCCAATATCTGGGGCTTTACCGCTCCCGGTGAGAGCGCGGTTTGGGGCTCGACAAACAATGGCGGTGCTTGGATGTGTCAGCACATTTGGCAGCGCTTCCTCTTTGGCCGGGACAAGAAAGAGCTCGCAAAGTATTACCCGACGATGCGCGGGGCGGCAGAGTTTTACGTGGACTTCCTTGCCGAAAACCCGGATGGCTTCCTCGTAACGGCCCCCTCCAACTCTCCTGAGAATGCCTTCCGAACCAAGGATGGCAAAGTGGCGCACACCTGCGCCGGGCCAGTCATGGACATCCAGATCGTACGGGAGCTGTTCAGCAACACCATCAGCGCCGCAAAGGTTTTGGGCGTGGATGCCGACCTACAAACCATTCTCACCGAAAAACTGGCAAAGCTCCCACCGCACAAAGTGGGTAAGTTTGGTCAGCTGCAGGAGTGGCAGGATGACTACGATGAGGTCGAGCCAGGCCACCGCCACGTGTCGCATTTGTATGGACTTTTTCCTGGCGATCAGCTGACGCCAGCGGGGACGCCGGAGCTCGCAAAGGCCGCACGGACATCGCTTGACCGCCGCGGGGATGATGGGACAGGCTGGTCACTCGCCTGGAAGGTCGCATTCTGGGCACGCCTCGCGGATGGCAATCGCTCTCTCAAGCTGCTGCAGCGCTTCCTCAAGCCAGTCTTCGACACCAGCTACAACATGACCAATGGCGGCGGCGTCTACCCAAACCTGTTCTGTGCACATCCGCCATTCCAAATCGATGGCAACTTTGGCGTCAGCGCCGGCATCGCCGAAATGCTGCTGCAAAGCCATGAGGTGACCGAAAGCGGACTGCCGATTCTGCGGATTCTCCCTGCGACACCCGATGCCTGGCTAAATGGAACCGTGACTGGACTTCGCGCACGCGGCGGCGTGGAAATGAGCGTTGTCTGGATGCAAGGACGTATCGCAAAGGTGGTTCTTACGGCCACGATGCCGACGAAGATTGCTGTTGACACAATCAACCTCCCGACGGCAGCGCGCCAGCCGGGCGGCGGGGATGGCTACCTGCACTACTGGACGCTTCGAAAGGGTCAGACGGTGGTGTACGGCGGGTGATGTTTACGCTACGTCATGTGCGGGCTCCAAAGCCAAATGTGGTCTTGGAGCTTGTCGTGGAAGTGCATCCGATTAAGGTCACCTTCCGCCGGATGAAGTCGATTCGGATTATGGTCAACCCTCCGGATGGCCATATTACGATGTCGGTTCCCCATGGCACGACGCAAAAGGTGATTAAGGCATTTGTGGTGGAGCGGCTGGCGTGGCTGGATGCAAGCAAGGCGGAGGTCGCCCGGCGGACACAGGCGAGCCCGCAGGTCCCGGTCATCCCCGTCACGGATGGCTCCATCCATACGATTCTCGGCAGTGAAATCCGGGTTGGGATCACGCGGGGATTTCAGCGCCGCGGGGTGAAGCAGACCGGCGCGGCAGTGCTCCTAAAGGTGCGCGACACGGATGGTCAGGCGGAAATCGATGCCCTCTTCGATGCATGGAAGCGCGACATCCTGAAGGAAGCCGTTGGTGCGCTGGTTGCACGCTACGAACCGATTATGGGCGTGGCTGTAAACGAAATCGGCATCAAGAAAATGACGACGCGCTGGGGCACGTGCGCGGTCAAGGCACATCGGGTCTGGATTAACCTCGCGCTTGCGTTATTCCCGCCAGAATGCCTCGAAATGGTCGTCGTTCATGAGCTGACACATCTCATCGAGCGTAACCACTCAAAGCGCTTTTACGCCCTCATGACGCAGTTCATGCCAGACTGGCAAGCTGCAGACAAGCTGCTCATCGGTGGCATCCCGCACGTTGACTAGGAAATAGCGCACTGTTCGTAAAACCCTCGGCACGTGCATAATGCTGGTGTATGTCCACTGATGCACCATCTCGTTTACGAAGAGCCTTTGCCCTGCCCGCGACGCTTGCCGCTACAACAATTGTTTTGTCCGCCGCGACGGCAGCGTTGTCTCTGCTTACGGGAGCGCAGACAAAGCCATCAGCGCCGCAGGGGGATGTGTACAAATCACGGATTCGGCCTCTGCTGGACAAATATTGCATTAAATGTCATGGCCCGGTTTCGACGTTTGGGAATCTCCGGCTGGATACGCTGCCGACGACATTCACGGATGCTGCAACGGCTGCGAAGTGGAGGGAAGTCCTCGATGTGATTGGTGGGCATCAGATGCCCCCGGCGGGCGATCTCCAGCCAACTGTGGATGAGGCAAATCAGCTCGCGGATTGGCTTCAGACCAACCTTGCCGCCGCCGAGACGGCGAAGCGTTCAAACCGGGTTGTGCTGCGCCGGATGAACCGTGCTGAGTACAACAACACTG
>CAIWTR010000603.1 GCA_903915615.1 uncultured Armatimonadota bacterium | reverse complement strand
TTGGTGGATTTGCGCCGAAGGGCACGTGCGACTTCGTTTGGACGGTAGCCGAGGCGATTCGCAGCGGTCCGAACGCGTTCCTGTGTGGATGCCGATATGCGTAAGTCAGTGGCCTTACCCGAAAGAACGGCAGACACAGTCATTTTGCTGACGGAAAGTTCATCAGCGATGTTCTGTATCGTGACCAATTTAGGTGTCGAGAGCAATCAGAAAAGCATCCTTGCTTTATCGGTATAGCACAGGATACAGAGAAACTTTAACAATGTCAACTATTCACAAAATAGCACTTTTTAGGAGTGTGCTTAGAGTGATCTATGCAATGTGCACTATGCAAGCAAGATCGGACAAGGATAGGCGTTGTGGTGTGCAAGGGGAGCCGATTCGGGAGTGCTGCTGATGGCTATTCGAGCTTGAAATCTGAAATCACATAGCCAATCTCATCATCAGCCATTTGCTTATACGGGTCGACATAGCATTCCGTTATGTGTCCATCGGTGGGATCAAACTTCACGGTTGCAATTCCGCCATTCGCACGAACATCCTTCAGGTGCGCATACAGCCTGTCCATGCTCTTGAACACTTGATCCGGCCAAGGCGGCGGTGAATCGCCAACGGCTGTCACTGACGAGCTGCCATCGGAATAGACTTGCACCGCATATTTTTGTGGCAACATAAATCCAGATGGCACAACGGTATACGAGTAGCGCGTAAGCTTTGAGCGTGTCCAAAGGCTGGTCCCGACTGAGATGTCATCGGTGAAGATGCCGCCTCCGCACCCAGTCACGAGAATGGACAAGCCTGCGGTAACACCGATTACAAACCGATATTTTGAAATCATGTCTGGTCACCTCCGACCTGGATTAGGGAAAGAAACGCACCTGCGCCAACGCCTTGCTGCGGCCAGAGGCGATAGCAGAACTCAGAGCCGAGCTGAGAGCGGTGGGCATTGAGGAGAGGAATCTCCACTGTTGAGCAGCCATCGTGCTTCGACAATGCCCATTCAACAACGCCCTCATTTTCACTCTGCGCATAGGTGCACGTGCTATAAGCAATGTAGCCACCGGGTTTGCACAAGCGGATGCACTCGGCCAGAATGCGCCGTTGACGGCCAGTGTTTTTCCCAACATTGATGTCGTGAAAGCAACCTTCGTTTTTCAGCCCACGTGCCAGCAGACTCTGGCCTGAGCAAGGAACATCCGCGAGCACAATATCGAATGTCGGTCCATAGTTGTCTGCGAGAATTTTGGGGTCATTCGATGTGACAACCGCTGGAATGCCGCAGCGCGTGAGGTTTTCCTTGAGGGCTCCAACCCGTTTACCGATAGTTTCATTCGCGTGGAGGGAGCTTTGTGGCAATGCCCGCATCGCAAGGAGCGATTTGCCGCCCGGGCTTGCACAGACATCGATGATTGAGTAAGGCATCGATGCGTCCAACACCGATGTCCATGCACCTGCAAAGACGCTTGATAGATCCAGACAGTAATAGGCCCCAGCTGCGTGGAGTGGATGTGATCCGGGCTTATCTGCCGTCGTCACGCGCTGAACATACGCCGGCTGCCACGGCGCTGCATCGCGTGCATCAAATGGACTCGATGCGTGGTCTGCGAACCAAAGAATCGCAGGTTCTGCGCTCTTACCTTCCCCAATACACGCAAGAAAGCGCTCCTGCTCAGCTACATCTGAAAGGCAGCGGGCTGCAAGGCGCATCGCGGCGCGAGGAATTTCCGGCATGCGGCATTCTAGCGACTCGCGGCGCGGTGTGACAAGGCTAAATCGATGCCGGTAAGTACCGAATAACAGAACTCTACGCTAGAGTGGACCATGGAAACCCATCGTCCATCGGTCAAATCACTCACCC
>CAIWTR010000602.1 GCA_903915615.1 uncultured Armatimonadota bacterium | reverse complement strand
TGTTCGGATCAACCGGGCGCCAACCGCAATTCATTGGGAGTTCGGACATCACTTCCTGTACAGACCGGACGACATCCGAGAGGTCCATCTGTGCATGAAGGAAGATAAAGAGGTTTTCGCCGACCACGAGGTGATGTGGAATCACTTGATTTTGGCAAAGACCGATAAAGACGTTCTGCCCTGCTGGCAACATTTCGATGGGCTTTGGAATGCTTGAAAGCCCCCTCTGGCCGGATCTGGACAACGATTGATTCAACATTACTTCAGTCCTCCAAGGCGGAAAGCATGTCGATTCCGCTGTGTGTTCGAACGGTCACCAGATGCCACATCAGTTACTGTTCTAATCAATAACTTGACGAGGAATGGAAAGTCATGCCGCACATAGCGGTCATAGAGCCTTGCTGGATCCTGAACAAGCCGAAAGGCCCATTCAAGTCCCAACTGCTGGTATATCTTCGGTGCTCTGCGGGCAATTCCGCAGGCCATCTCGAACGATCCACCAACACCAATGGAGACCGGAACACCGAGGTGATGCTTGTTAGCTTCTATCCACTTTTCCTGCTTTGGAGCGCCAAACGCAACCAGAAGGACATCCGGGGAAGCAGCCCGAACACGGCGCAGGATTTCATACTGCTCTTCTTGCGTATTGAACTTCTCAAAGGGTGGACAATAGGTTCCACAGACGTCGCAACCAGGGTACGCCTTTTCAAGAGCTTCCTTCGCACCATCCGCAGCGCCTTCGACACCTCCGAGCAGGAAGATTCGAACGCCATGCGATTGTGAGATACGACCGAGCTCCCAGAAGAGATCACTGCCAGCAACACGCTCAGTGAGCTCATCACCGCCATTCAGACGCAAGATTCTGGAAAGCCACACGATTGGCATCCCGTCAGCGAGGACGAGGGATGCGGTCTCATAAGCCTTCTTGAATTCAAAGTCTGTCTGAAGACGATAGAGGTGATCAAGGTTGCCAGTGACAATGTGATGTGGGGAATTGCTTTTCTGAATCATCAAGAGAATCAGAGCAGTCGCTTCCTTCATGGACACACGGCTGAATGGTATATCGCCTACTGTTACAGTAGAGACAATCGATGAGGACTTGTAAGCCGGATCAGGGTTGATACACACTGCCGGGCTTTCACCAAAGTTGCCATCGAAGTAGCTGGATAATTGCTTCACGGAGATTCGTGATGCAACTACCATGCCATAACGACTTACATCAGCATCACTGTTGGAGATCACAGCGAGGCTTCCGTTCTGTTTGGAGTTTGTAAGTTCGTTTTTCATCATCACCTTGATCACACTGCCAAACATAAAATCTGTTTGTTTCAGCAGTACGTGGGGTGATGTTATTGGCTGGTGAGACCGTGTATAAACGACAAAATTACCTGAATGGGTCTTTAGGTGACTGTTTCAGGTAATTTTGCAGTGATGCGAAAAATCAAGTTTGTATGTGGCCGCTAGAAGCGGCACTGTTTCCTGATTTCTCTTTGGTGGATGCCGCATCATGACGATGCGGCCCACACTTGGTTTGATTATGCGTTGCGGCGGCGGCGAGCACGGACAACAAGTCCACCCAGTCCGCTTGCAAGCATTCCCATGGCTGCCCATTCGGCTGGTTCAGGTACGCCAGCAGTCAAGACATACGACTGCACACCGCCAGCTCCGACAACGCCACCAGTTGTAAAGGTTGCATTGATGGACTGCGCTGATGGAGTTCCAAGTTGGCTTGCAAGGTCTGCATACCAATCACCGGATGTGAACACAACATTCCCATTGAATACAAAGTTGTTACCAGTGACGCTATTTGTAGTGGTCACAAATGATCCACCCAAATAGATTGGCAACGAAGCTGTACCCTGTGTGAACTGAGTCATCTGTCGCACATTGAATGTGGATGTATTGAAGTCAATTTCAGTAAGGTAGTTCTGTCCAGTGCCTTGTGGAAAGAACGTAAAGCCTTCCCATGTTCCAAGACCGGTTACCTGTCCACCACTGGTGGTTACCGTGCCATAGCTACGGACAACACCATCAAACAGTTTGATCTGTGCGGATGCAGCAGATGCAACCGATACGATTGCTGCGAGTGCAACCGCTCCCTTAATCATCATTTTCATTGTATTTATTTTCCTCTTGCTAGGTTGCCCTGCTGCATGCAGGGGCGTGCCGAAAAGCATATAGGGTACCTAAAGGTGAGTTACCCTTGCGTATGCCTCCGGACATTGGTTGTCTGGCTCAGCTGTTGCGTTTCCGCACTAGGTCCAGATGCAACAATTCGATGTATCCAACCAGGTTGGATTAATACTTCGATGGGATAGCCATAAAAAGCAGAATCTGCCGGAAGGCGATCCATAACTGCTGAAATGGCATCGACAATTCCGGAATAGTTCAGGCCATCCTGAAGAAAGACATAAAGAGTCCCTGCAACCTCCAGAAAATGCGGTTGGATGGCTTCACTGCAAAACGCAACGTATAAGAACTCTCCGACTGGGGACATCCTGATAGACGATGGAACATCAGGAGTTCGACCAATCACAGGCGCAAGTGTGGCGTAGCTCATAGCCTTTCACCTCGGCTGACTAATCGATCGGTGCTGGATCTGCGCTCCTTGGCCGTACGGACGAGCAACCGGAACAAAAATGGCAGATTGTTTCCGATGTACCTTCGCCAAAGCCTGCCCGGATCTTGAAGCATTCGGAACGCCCATTCCATACCAAGCATCTGAATCAGCTTTGGAGCCCGGGCAACCATACCGCTTGCCATTTCGAAGGAGCCGCCAACTCCCATCAGCACCGGCACGCCGAGCAACGCTTTGTTACGCAGAATCCATTTCTCCTGCTTTGGAGCACCAAAGGCAACCAGGAGGATGTCGGGATTAGCCGCACGCACAATCTTCCGAATTTGATCCTGTTCCTCAGGAGTGCTAAAGACATGCCTTGGCGGACAGTACGTGCCACAAATAACACATCCAGGGAAGCGGTTCTCAAGCACAGCGCGCGTCCCATCAGCTGCTCCAGGCTCCCCGCCCAGGAGGAACAGCCGGATACCAGAAATACTGGAATGACGAGCGAGCTCGATCAATAAGTCACTCCCTGCAACACGCTCTGGAAGCCCTTGCTCACCCGCTAAACGGAACAAGCGCGAAAGCCAAACGACAGGCATGCCATCGGGAAGAACCAGGGATGCAGACCGATATACTTGCTGAAACTCTTCATCGGTCTCAAGGCGATACAGGTGATCCAGATTCCCCGTCACAACATGGTGTGGAGTAGTACCTTTTTGGATCAGCAAGGTGATGAATGCAACCGCATCCTGCATCTTGATCGCACTAAAGCTAGCGCCACCAACCTTGATGCTGTCTACATCGAATGCATTCGTGTTATGCCGTGGAGCGTAACTAGTGCTTCGCTCTAATAGGTCGATATCAGGGGTGTCAATACCGATGCTCTTGAGACCATCCAGACGCGTACCATCGCTGACACGCTGAGCGCGTGCTACGGTACGGTCGATGGTGTTCAAAATGCTCATTCGGTATCAATCTCAAAACCCGAGAGCTGCAGAATGTGAACAGGTTTTCGCCGGGTGTGTTTTGAGTTTAGAGCACTGATTTTATATTTTCAGCGTAAAATTACTAGGTTTTTGCCATCTGTATTACAATTTCCATGCCAACATCAACCATTACTAGGCATTTTGGTGCGTCATATATGTCAAATAACGACATAAAATTGCATTTCACGCACCATATTCACAAGGAAAGACGAGCTTTCACCACGCGGTTGCAGATAAACCTGACCCACCTAACACACCAACACCCGCTTACTGAAACAGTAAACGGGTGTTGATACGTGATTAGTTGCTTACTACAACAAAATCCACGTACTATTGGCGGCACTTTCATAGACCGCTTGCATGACACTGTTACGGTATGCAGCTTCACGGACACCGACGAGATCTGCATCCCCGCCCGTACACACAGCCAAAAATGCATCAAAGCCCGCAGGGGCGCTCTCGCACCCTTCTTCAAGCTCGCCTTCATAAGGGCCATCGAGGGTAGTCAAACGCAGCTTGCCCTGTACAACCGATGCGTGGAGCTGTGTTCCGGAGACCATGTATGTCTGCGGATCGGAGATGTCATCCCAGCCGGCGGCAAGCGTCGCTACAACGCCATTCTTAAAAACCAGAATGGCTTCACCCGTTTCATCACAGCCTTCATAACGGGCGGTTCCCAGCCCAATACGCCCCGTGACACGCTCGACATCCCCAAACATCCAAATCAAAATGTCCAGCATATGCGTACCGAGGTCGCCAAAGCCTCCGACGCCACTCTGCTTGGGATCCGCCATCCAGCGCATATCGCCATCAAACCAACCACCCAATGCTCCGCGGTGGCAGTTGCTCGCACGCACACGCGTGATCTGTCCAAATGCACCCGCATCCACAAGCGACTTGATTTTGCGAAGCTCACCAATCCCACGCATGAAGTAGCCCGTCTGAAAGATGTTCCCAGTTACCTCAACCAAGTCAGCTATTTCAAGGGCATCCTCAGCAGCAAAACCAATCGGCTTCTCTATAAAGATAGGCTTTCCGGTCGCCACGACCTGCGCAATGACATCTTTATGTTTAAGCGTCTGCGTGCAGACCACAATCGCATCCACGCCGGGAACCGCAAGGGCGGCATCCACCGATGCTGCAACGACAGCCTCGGGAGCCCACTCCAGCGCCTTCTCCGTATAATGCGCATCGTCATCAAACATCGAGACAACCGTTACATCCGGGTGCTCCCCAACACGCGACATAAAGCCGCGGGTATGAATATGTGCCACACCGATAAACGCTAAGCCTGCCATTTTGGACTCTCCTCGGGGCCGTACCTCTGGGCCCATGTTCCAACCATTACACCCTACGACAACCGCCTTTGCACCGCGGAATGGCAAGGCAAAACGATGCCTGATGGTAAACTTGCTACGTACCAATAGGTGTAATTACACCTGCAGGCAAGGGGACATTGGCATGGCAATCTACGGCGGACAAGGGCAACAGCGCTGGGGAGACAACACCGCACGGACACATACCTACATCCGTGACATCCAGCTCACCGACCAAAATGGACGAACCTGCCACACCGGCCAGGTCCGCGGCAAAGGCGCCTTGGTGCTGACCTTTATAGATGCAACATCCCCGGATGCCACACGCATCCTCGCACTCCTCGAACAGCTTGCGGCTGGCTATAAAGAAAGCGGCAAAGTCACCGTCTGGCCTGTGTTCAGCGCGGGCACACACGCAGAAGTGGATGCCGTCGTAAAGGCAGCCGGGTTCACGGGCAGCCGCCTGATCGACGCCGATGGCTACCACGCGCAGCTCTACGGCATCGCGGACTACCCAACAACGCTCCTTGTCAACGCACCGGGAATCATCGTAGCAAAGACACGCAAGTCCGGCACCGAGTCGCTACAAGCCATTTCAGCCGCAATTGCAACTATCATTGAAGCAGAAACACCCGTCACACTCGCGTGAACACACCCGACGACGAGAAACCAAAAGCACCAGATAACTTCCCAGACTCTGACGAGGGTCAACCGGACGCGCCGTCTGTGCCCCCGAAAAAACCGCTCAATGGCATCCTGAAGTTCCTGCCCGCCGTTGGACTCCTCCTCTTAAAGGGCAAGTCCATCCTCGGTGCGCTTAAGTTTCTCTGGGTCGCGAAATCCGGCCTCTCGATCCTTTTGTTTGTTGGTATCGAGGCCTACCTCTTCGGGTGGCCCGCAGCGGTGATTATCACGGTGATCATCCTCTCGATGTCCCTCGGGCGCTACATCACCCTCAGGCTCCAACAGCGCAAGGTAAAGGCACTCACACTCATCCCGTTTATCGGTGGCGGCCTAACCGCAGCCGATGCCGGTAAAACAGCGGCACACGATGCGTGGGTTGGGCTCTCGGGCCCAATCGCAAGCGGCCTTCTGTCGCTCAGCTGTCTGGGCCTCTATGCCGCAACGGGGTCACGTATCTGGCCGGTGATGGGACTGCTTGGCCTCTCGATTACATTGTTCCAGCTCGCACCGGCGCCATTTCTAAGCGGCGGTACGGTCGCGATGGCCACCTTCCCAAAGCTTCTCCTCCCGGGCATCATCCTGTTGGTTGTCGTCGCGCCCACAAGTCCGATCGTGTGGATTCTTGGTCTGATGTCCTTGATGCCGGCTATCCACCACTGGCGTAACCCGCTCCCAAAGCTTCCCTATTTCGATAATGTGTCGGTATCCACAAAATGGATCATCGGTGGTGTCTGGATCCTGATGGGCATCGTGTTCGCAGCCGCCTACCGATTGACATCGAATGAGCTAGCATTCCTGCGTAGCTCAGGACTGTAGTCCACCGGCAGAACACGTGAACCCCACACGTGCGTCTGCTACAATCGCGCCATGGACAGCATCGACAATGCCCTGGGTGGCCTCGTAGCGTGGGTTGAACTTCACCCCGGAACAGCCCTTGCCATCACCATCGCCTTGCATGTCCTCGCCATCCTAATCACGACCATCTGGACCAATCGCATCACCAGTCTGTCCGCGCGCCACAAGCGCCTCTTCCGCGGCACCACCGGTAGTGATCTCGAAGCGCAGGTCATGAAAACCATCGAGTCCGCACAGGAATCCGAAGCACGCATCGAATCGCTCACAAAAGCCGTCCAGCGCATCGATTCATCCTTCATCCAAGGCTTCAGAAAGACTGGATTCGCTCGCTACGATGCCGTCCCGGGGCAAGGCGGGATGCAGAGTTTTTCGATTGCA
>CAIWTR010000601.1 GCA_903915615.1 uncultured Armatimonadota bacterium | reverse complement strand
TCAGTTAAAGAAACGAGGAAGGTTCCGAAGGAACCTTCCTCTTAGAGTCGCAGAAGCGAAGCGATTAACGCTTGCTGAACTGGAATCCACGACGTGCACGCTTCCGACCGTATTTCTTACGCTCTTTGACGCGTGGGTCACGGGTAAGGAATCCTCCACGGCGTAGCGGTGTACGCAGCTCAGGATCAGCCTCAACAAGTGCCTTGGAGATTCCATGGCGAAGTGCTCCGGCCTGTCCGGAGATTCCACCACCGAGTGTCTTAGCCATCACACTGTAGCGGCCTTCGGTCTGGGTAACCTGGAAAGGCTGGTTGATCAAAGCTTCAAGAGTGCGGCGGCAGAAGTACTCAAGCACGCCCTTCTTGTTCACTTCGATGGATCCATCACCCTCAAACAACCAAACACGGGCTATCGCGTTTTTACGCTTACCGGTACCGTAGTAGCGAACTGCATCTGCCATGATTATGCTCCTGCCTCGGCGGATTCACCGAGTTGGCCACGGTGACGTGCCAACCCTTCTTCGCCGGCGTAAACCTTGAGTTTGCGCATTTGCTGGGAACCCAACGCGTTGTGAGGAAGCATCCCCTTTACAACACGGTAGATTGCCAACTCAGGGCGTCGCTCGTGCAACGTCCCACGCTCAATCTGCTTGATACCACCTGGGTACAACGTGTGGTGATAGATAGGCTCATCAGCCTTGTTGTTACCGGTCATCACTGCACGTGCTGCATTGATAATGACCACATGGTCACCACAATCCAGATGTGGAGCAAAGTACGGCTTGTTCTTACCACGGAGCAGCTTAGCTGCTTCTGCTGCCAATCGGCCGATAGGCACGCCAGTCGCATCGAGTACGACCCAATCGCGCTTGATGTCCGCTGGCTTCAGCGAATACGTCTTCATATCGTCTATTCCTTGTTCTTAAGGTCTATCCGCACGCCATCATATGAGACATGCTTCAAGGTCAAACCATGTGGCGGTGCCACCCGCGGGCATATGCCCTTATTCTTCAGAGCCAACACTTCTTCAATCCTGCTAACGGATATACGTCCCAGACCAACTTCAACCAGCGATCCGACAAGAGCCCTGACCATCTGTCTCAGAAAAGCATTTGCCGTGATGTGAATCACTACAAGTGTGCCTCGTCTTCGGACATCGATGACATCCATCCGTCGAACCGTACTCTTGCCTTTCGCCGCATTGCCAAATGATGCAAAGTCGTGAACACCCGTGAGGCGTTCAGCTGCGCATCGCATTGCGTCGATGTCCAACAATCGTTCTACGTGCCATGCACGATTTCCGATCACCGGACGGCGGAACCTACCGTTATCAATCAGGTACACATAAGTCCTTGAAGTGGCAGAACGTTGTGCGTGAAAGGTTTGATCAACCTCAACCACATTCCGAACCACCAAATCCCGCGGAAGGTTAGCATTTAGCGCAACCTCTGCCTGCTCTGCGGTAAACCGCCAACAGACATCCGCATGGACTACCTGTCCCGTAGCGTGCACTCCCTTGTCAGTTCGACCGGCTCCGTGAACCCGAATCCGTTTCCCTGCCAAACGACTAAACGCCACTTCCAATTCACTCTGAACAGATCGCACATCCGGTCCCTGGAGCTGATAGCCCTCAAATCCGGAACCGTCATACTCAACTAGCATCCGGATGCGCTTTTCTGTCACGAATCAACACCACCCAAAACTGGTTTGATTAACCGTCAACAAACTCCAATATAACCATCGGAGCTCCGTCTCCACGACGGATACCCTTTTTGGCCATGCGAGTGTAACCACCATGACGCTCTACAAAAGCGGGGGCAATCACAGTAAAGAGTTCCTTTACAATGTCCTCGTCTTCAGCAGAACGACCACCAAACGTCGCACGCGCAATACGGCGGGAGTGAACTGAATCATCCTTAGCACGCGTTACGAGCTTCTCGATGAGGGGTTGAATCTCTTTTGCACGGGTTTCCGTGGTCTCGATGCGCTTGTAGATAATCATCGAGCGCAGAAGCCCCTTGAGCAGCGCCTTCCGCTGATCCGATGGTAGGCCGAACTGACGGCCGCCAATCCTATGTCGCATTTATTTACTCCTCATCGAAGTCCGGGTACTCACCGAGTCCCGAGTCCTTAAGAGCAAGTCCCAGCTCCTGCAGTTTTTCCTTCACTTCCGTGAGGGACTTGCGTCCGAAGTTTCGGATGTTCAGCAAGTCAACTTCAGAAATCTGAGTCAAGTCATGTAGTGTCAGCAATTGCGCCTTCTTAAGGCAGTTGTATGTCCGAACAGAAAAGTCGAGCTCTTCTATTCGTTGTTGGTGTCCAGCTGGGATAGCTGCCTGTGCACTGGCGGTAAGAGCTGGAGCGGTTCTAAGCGGACGACCGGTGAGGGTCATAAAGCGCTCAAAATGCTCGGTAAGTAGCTCTGCTGCCTGTGATACAGCCACTGCCGGTTCTATCGTCCCATTCGTTGTGACTTCGAGCGTCAAGCGCTCGTAGTCGTTTCGGTTACCAACACGGGTAGGGTCGACCGAGTAGTTGACCTTGCGCACTGGACCAAACGCAGAAGGGACTGGAATCTCACCAATAATGTCAGATCGACGGGATGTATCCGGCATGACATAGCCACGTCCGGTACGAATCGTCAACTCAACATACAAACTCGCCGCTTCATCAGAAATGCGCGCCAGATAGACATCCGGATTGGCGATTTCGACATCCGTAGGGCAGATAACATCCGCTCCACTGATGACGCCAACACCCTTAGCATCTATCCGCAATGTCCAGACATCCTCGCCACGCTCAATGGCATCGTCATGGACCTTGACACACAATTCTTTAAGGTTCAGAAAGAGCTCGGTAGCATCTTCCTTGAGACCCGCTATCGATTGGAACTCATGCTGTACACCTTCAATTTTGACGGATGTTACAGCAGCACCTTCCACCGACGAAAGCAGAACACGTCGCAACGAGTTACCAAGGGTGGGACCGTAACCAGGCTCAAGAGGCTCGACCACGAACTTGCCGTAGTTTCCCTCCGTCTCAAGGACGCTGATTTCTGGCTCTCTAGAATCGGAATGAACCATTCTTTCTCCTTTGACCACTTATGCAGTCGTGCAACGCATTAACGTGAGTAGAACTCGATAATGATCTGTTCCTTGACCGTCGTATCAACCTCATCACGACGAGGAGCTGTAATCACCTTGCCTGAGAACTGGTTGACATCAAGTGACAACCACGACGGCACACGACCGGCTCCGGATGCAAGCGCATCCTGAATCAGTGGGTTACGGCGTGCGGATTCAGCCAAAGTAACAACATCACCTGGGCGAAGTTGAATCGATGGAATATCAACCGTGCGGCCATTCACAAGGAAGTGACCATGGTTGACGAACTGTCGAGCTTGCGCACGGGATGTGGCAAAGCCAAGACGGAAAACTGCATTGTCAAGACGGAGCTCGAGAAGCTGCAGGAGGTTTTCACCGGTAATTCCACGGCGGCGTGTCGCTTCTGCGACATATGCACGGAATGGACCTTCCAAGACCCGGTAAACCTGACGCATCTTCTGCTTTTCACGAAGCTGGCTACCATAATCCGTAATCTTTGGCGGGCGGCCCGTATTGCCCTGCCAACCTGGAGCATAGTTGCGGCGCTCGATGGCGCACTTCTTCGAATAGCAGCGAGCCCCCTTGATATAGAGCTTCTCGCCAGCCCGTCGACATTGTCGGCAACGGGCATCCCCGCTGACCGCATTTTTAGATTTAGACATAAATCTCTTCCTCCTCCTTCACTGCCCGGCAGTGGGAGTTTACGAGTGCATCGTCAGACGCGACGACGCTTAGGTGGACGACATCCATTATGAGGCAATGGTGTAACATCACGGATAACCGTGATCTCAAGGCCGACCTGGGCGAGTGCACGCACGGCGGTCTCACGACCACTTCCAGGACCCTTGACATTAACCTCAACACGCTTCAAACCATGCTCTTGCGCCTTGCGTGCAGCCTGCTCAGCAGCGAGCTGTGCCGCAAACGGCGTACCCTTACGGGAACCCTTGAAGCCAACCTGTCCAGCCGATGCCCATGAAATGGCATCACCCTTCGTGTCGGTCAAAGTAACGATGGTGTTATTGAAGGTGCTCTGAATGTGCGCGATACCAACGGCGATATTCTTCTTCGCCTTGGACTTGCCTCTGTTACCAGATGTAGATTTTCGTGCCATGATTCAGCCTTACTTCTTCTTCTTCTTCGCACCAACAGTACGCTTTGGTCCCTTACGGGTACGTGCATTGGTAGATGTACGCTGCCCACGCACTGGAAGACCACGACGATGGCGGATGCCACGCGTACATTGGATTTCCTGCAGGCGGCGGATGTTCATCTGGATCTGGCGGCGAAGATCACCCTCGACGCGCCATTCCTTCTCAATCACCTCGCGGAGCTTGGAAACATCCGACTCAGATATCTCTGCAACTTTCGTACGCGGGTCGATACCGACCTGCTCCAGAATTTTTCGTGCGCCGGAAAGGCCTACACCAAAAATATCAGGAAGTGCGTACTCGATGCTTTTATCGCGTGGAAGATCCACGCCAGCAATACGGGCCACTATAATTTCTCCTAGATAACCAAGTTAACCTTGGCGTTGCTTGTGCTTTGGGTTCTGGCAGATGACGCGAACTACGCCCTCACGCTTAATAACCTTGCACTTGTCGCAAATCTTCTTCACAGAAGCTCGGACTTTCATTGCATTCCCCTTCTCCGACCCCTACCGGTAACGATATAGAATCCGCCCACGCGTCAAGTCGTATGGCGTCAACTCCACCAAAACACGGTCTCCAGGGAGGATCTTGATGTAATGCATACGGATTTTTCCGGAAATGTGAGCCAGCAGCTCGTGGCCGCTGTCAAGACGAATCTTGAACATCGTGTTGGGGAGGTTCTCCACCACAACACCCTGCACCTCAATTCCAGATTCCTTTTCAGGCTGCTCGTCGTCGACTTTGCGCGCCGGTGATGGCCGTCCGCCGCCAACCCGCCCCTGTGCGGGACGAGAGCCTCCGCTCCGTTGTCCGCCGCCTGGGCGACCTGATGATGGGCGATATCCGCCTGGTTTACCAGCCATATTCTAAGCAGTTCTCCGTTCCATCTACGTGTGTGCCGATAGATAGACGCACACTAATACCCTACGCAGATACGCAGGGACACACACAAGTTCCAGTTATATCTGATTAGTGATGGAATCGCAAATGTTCTTGAAGACACCATCGGGTGATTGCGTACCATCAATAGATAACAGCTGGCCAGTCGCGATGTACTTTGCAAGCAAAGGAGCTGTCAGACTTTCGTAGATAGCAAGCCGCCGGCTGATTGCTGTTGGCCTGTCATCTTCGCGACGATACAAATCTTCCCCGCAGCGCGGGCAAGGAATACCAGTGTCCGCATCTTCTAAGCGAAGGCTGGCGATGTAACCACAAGCCTTACACGTCCGCCGGGCACCAAGCCGCTCGACAAGCTCATCGTTAGGGACATGCAGAAAAACCACTTTGTCAATCTGCCTACCAACGGAAAACAACCAGTGCTCGAAGAGATCCGCTTGATGTGTCGTCCGCGGAAATCCATCGAGGACAACATTACAATCGTATTCTGTAAGAACGGCTGCAACGACATCCATAACCACAGAATCGTCTACGAGTCCGCCATTCGTAATGACAGCCGCGGCCTTGGCCACATCAGATTCGGGGTCATTCTCAAGCGCCGCCCGAAACAATGCCCCTGTAGACAAATGCGGCACACGAAAGTGCTCGGCTATCCGAGCACTCTGTGTGCCTTTACCTGAGCCCGGAGGGCCCATCATCACCAACAACACGCCTGATTACCGGGCACGGCCCCGCAGCATGTTGTCACTGTCATCACCACGCCGCTTGATAAAGCCGTCGTAGCCCTTCATGGCTACCTGAGCTTCCATCGCCTGCATCGTTTCCATGACAACACCAACGACAATCAACAGCGATGTTCCGCCGACGTAAGAGAACGTCGGAACACTTGTCATCACCGGCGCCCAATACTGGATCAGTGAAATTCCAGCAAGGAAAATCGCACCCGCTAAAGTAACACGTGTCAGAACTTTGTCAAGATACTCTGCTGTCGGTTTACCTGGACGATAGCCCGGGATGAACGACCCGTACTTCTTGAGGTTGTCCGCGATATCCGATGTGTCGTATTGAATCGCCGTATAGAAATACGTGAAGAACAGAACGAGCACCGTGAACAGCAGGGAAGCCAGAACACCAGGAAGGAATCCAAACCGAGGATCACGGTACCCAGGTGTCAGCCACTCGGTTGCACTTTTCAGAATATCCCCCACCGGAGTTCCACCAGGGAAGAACTGAGCAAGTGTCTGCGGGAAGAGCTGTAACGACATCGCAAAGATAACCGGGATGACACCAGCCGTATTTACCTTCAGTGGTAAGAACGACGAGCCACCGCTTGTCATCTGCTTTCCAACGACTTTACGCATGTGTTGGACTGGAATTCGGCGAACTCCCTGCGTCATGTAGATGATGCCAACGATCGATGCGAGGAACAACGCAACAATCGCAATCACACCAATGATGGGAACTGCACCTTCGCGAACCGCGACAGCAGTCTTCATCACCTGCGCAGGAATAGAAACCATGATTCCCACGAAGATAATCTGGCTGATACCGTTTCCGATACCACGCTCTGTGATCTGCTCACCCAGCCAAAGCAAGAACATCGTTCCCGCAGTCAAAGCCGTAACGGTTGTCGCAATGGAAATGATTCCAGGGGGCAACGCGCCGTTTGACACGAGGACATTACACAGGCCAACACCCTGAACCACTGCGAGTCCAACGGATGCATAGCGGGTATAGCGACTAATGACCTTGCGTCCACTCTCGCCTTCCTTCTGGAGGGCCTTGAGCTGTGGAATAGCAACCGTCATCAGCTGCATAAAGATAGATGCATTGATATACGGTGTAATCGAAAGTCCAATGATCGAGAACTTCTTCAGGGCACCGCCGGAAAACACATCCAATGCGTTTAGAAGGCCGGACTGAAGCAGCCGGTCCATCGCATCATGGTTGATTCCAGCCGCAGGCACATGCAATGCCAGAATGTAAACGGCAAATATTATCAGAACATACTGAAGGCGCTGCCGGATATCCGGAACCTGCACCGCAGCCTGCAACTTCTGTAGCATCGTTATCCTCAGAGTTGGACCAAAAATAACCGGTATGGCGCACCGACTGCAGGAACTGCAACCGATACGCCACGTATTCCGGAGTTGTCGGAACCTTAGATGGTTTCGACGGTTCCTCCAGCAGCAGTGATCGCAACTTGTGCGCCTGCGCTGAATTTGTGAGCACGTACCGTCAAGGGCTTGTCAACACCACCGCGTGACAAGATCTTCACTGGAAGCTCAAGGGAACTAATCAATCCGACAGCCTGGAGCGCCTCTGGAGACACTTCGCTTCCCGCTTCAAAGCGGAGCGCAATCATGTCCAGATTCACTGCAGAGTAGTGCGTCTTGTAGCGGCCCGTGTTGAAGCCACGAGCAGTCAGACCTACACCGATACCACGCTGCTTAGGCAGACGTCGATGCAATGGAGTCTGTCCACCCTCGAATCCAGGACGCACAGAGCCTCTCGCCTTGTCGCCCTTGTGACCACGCGTACTGGTCTTTCCATGGCCAGAACCTGGACCACGACCGATGCGCTTGCGGCGATGTGTTGATCCGTCAGCTGGACGGAGATCCGTTAGATTCATTCAGCAACCTCCACAACCTGTAGCATGTGGCGAATCTTAAAGATCATGCCACGGATGGAGTTGTTATCAGGCTGGATAACCGTACGTCCGACCTTGGTAAGACCAAGTGCACGCGCGGTCGCACCCTGCGAACCTTCAAACCCGATTGGGCTCTTCTTCAATGTGATCTCAAGCTTGGACATCACTTACCTCCGTCGTCACAGCACCGCGCTTGATCTCAGAGACCGACTTCCCACGAAGGGAAGCGACGAGTTCAACCGAGCGCAGCTGCTTTAACGCATCCACACAGGCCCATGCGTTGTTCACCGGGTTGTTTGCACCGATGGACTTTGCAAGGACATTACGGACTCCAGCCAGTTCGAGCAATACACGTACTGCACCACCGGCCACAACTCCAGTACCATCAGCTGCTGGCTTCAACAGAACTTCGGATGCACCGTGGTGCGCCAGAACTTCATGAGGAATCGAGCCATCTACCATAGGTACACGGAAAACAGCTTTCTTTGCTGCTTCAGTACCCTTACGGATTGCATCTGGGATAGCACGGGCTTTGCCGATGCCTACACCCACATGACCTTGGCCATCACCAACAACGATGAGAATCGACCAGGACATGGTTCGTCCACCCTTGTGGGTCTTCTGAACCTTGTTGGTACGTACAATGCGCTCTTCGAGGTCGAGCGCGTCGACATTAATGCGTGCCATTAGAAATCTAAGCCTCCCTCACGCGCCGCATCCGCAAGCGCCTTGATCCGACCGTGATAGAGATATCCGCCACGGTCGAACACGACCTTGCTAATACCTGCAGTGAGCGCACGTTCAGCAACTAACTTGCCAACAGCAACTGCACCTGCGATGTTGCCACCGCTTGTTTCGGCCCGGACACCAGCATCTAGGGATGTCGCACAAGCAAGGGTTCGCCCTGTCGTGTCATCAATCACCTGTGCATAGATGTGAGCTGTTGAACGATACACGTTCAAACGTGGCCGCTCCTGAGTTCCAAACACACGCTTGCGAATGCGACTATGACGTCGCGAACGGCTTGCGTTCTTGTTTACTTGCATAAAATAAAATCCTTTTCACAGAGCCTCGGAACTACCGGGACCCCTACCGGGTGCGGCTTACTTCTTCTTGCCGCCCTTACCGCCGCCCTTACCAGCCTTACCGGACTTACCAGCCTTACGCCGGACAACCTCGGTGCTGTAGCGGATGCCCTTGCCCTTGTATGGCTCTGGCGGACGGACCTTGCGGACCTCCGCTGCAGTCTGGCCAACAACTTCCTTGTCGATGCCCATCACCGTGATGATTGGCATACGCTGGTTGTCCTGCTCCACCTTGAAGCTGACACCAGGACGAGGCGCAACGGTCACCTGGTGCGAATAACCAACGCTCAACACGAGGTTTTGACCTTCGATGACTGCGCGGTAACCAACACCGGTTACATTCAGGATCTTTGCATATCCAACGGATACACCGATGACCATGTTCGCAAGAAGCGTACGGGTCAAACCATGCATCGCACGATGGCGCTCAGAATCCGTTGGGCGGGTAACGACAGCAGTCGAACCCTCAACTTGAACCACCATATCCGGGTTCAACGTTCTTACAAGAACACCCTTAGGACCGGTGACCGTTGTCTGGCCATCCGCATCCGTAACGATGCTCACACCTGCGGGCAGCGTAATAGGCTGCTTTCCAATACGGGACATATCAGGTTACTCCCCTGCCAATTCGATTGGCAGGTCTCGATCACCAACTGCACAGAATGCAGTTAACAACTTAGAAGATGGTCGCGACGACCTCACCACCGATACCGAGGCGCTTTGCAGAACGCCCTGTCATCAAGCCACGACTTGTGGACACGATGGAGATACCAAGACCACGCTTGACCATCGGGATTTCGTCTGATGTCACATAAATGCGAAGACCAGGCTTAGAAATACGCTTGATTGTG
>CAIWTR010000600.1 GCA_903915615.1 uncultured Armatimonadota bacterium | reverse complement strand
TCTCACGATGCTGGCTTGGGCGGCGCTTGTCGATGACGGACCTGTTGCAGGTGAGCTGATCAAGCGCGGCGCGGATGTCAACGGTCGCTCCCGTAACCAATCGACGGCGCTGAACGCGGCGGCATTCCGTGGCAGTGAGATGGTTGCACTGCTCCTCTTGGAGCAGAATGCGGATACGACGCTGAAGTCCGCCGATGGCGACACGCCGCTACGGTCAGCCTTTGCACCCGCGGATGCAACAGCGGGCATCGCGATGTTGATTGGAATCACCCTCCCGGATGATGCAAAACTGACGGCTGGTCGCAAAAAGGTGGTTCGGTTGCTCCCCGGTGGCGACGAGGCACTTGCCGCTTCTCCGGACCTTGGCTACGCGAAGTCAAAGCAGACAGGCCTCCCGGCACTCCGCAGCGCCTATCTCGGGTGGATATTATCCGGTCTCGTGATTGGCTCCGGTCCAGCTGCATTCAACTTCCTGATGACAAATGTTGTGGATCACCTCTGGTTTTTGTGGATGCTGTGGTGGATGGTCCTCATCCTCGCGGCGCTTGCGGGAGTGTTTAATCGCATCCCGTCTGGCGCCATCGCGTGGCTTGGTAAGCCCTGGCGTATCGCAATCCTCGTGATCCCAACCGCCATCCTCCAGAGTTTCCAGGGGCTTTTCGCGCCCGTGGTTGGCCCCGACACCAGCATCGGCCTGCTCCCGATGCCGCATGTCTTTGTCTACTACCTCTTCTTCTTCTGCATCGGGGCGTTGATTTACAAGGCTGGCACCATGGATGCCGCGCCAACAAAGAGCTGGATTGCTGAGCTCATCATCGCAAATGTGGTCTGCTTCCCGCTCGCGCTAGTTCTGCTCAGTGGGCGGGATACGGCCGGCCTGCTCATCGGCGGTATCGTACAAGGCTTCTACGCGTGGCTTAGCATCTTCGGCCTGATTGGCTTCTTCCGTGCAAAGCTTGGCGGTGAGTCGAAGGTTTTACGCTATCTCTCGGATGCGTCCTACTTTGTCTACATCTTCCACATCATCGTCGTTCTCGTCCTCCAGCATGTCCTCGTGAAGATGGGTATCCCGGTCGGCATCAAGCTGCTCATCGTGGCGCTAGGCGCAACGGGCATCCTTGTCGGGGTCTACCAAGTCGCCGTTCGGTACACATTCATCGGCACATTGCTAAATGGCAAAAAGGTACGTAATGCAGTTTAAAATCAGGGTCTTTGCGCTTCAGATGCTTCTGGGGATGACCCTTGGAATGTCACCGGCCATCGCAGCAGATCGGCCTGTCTTTGACATCCCGACGACTACCAAGCCACCGAAAATCGATGGAGACCTCACGGATGATGCCTGGAAGGGCGCTCTCCGCGGTGGAGATTATGTCCGCTTTAATGGTTCTGCGCCGTTTTCTCAGCAGACCGAGACCTGGGTCACAACGGATGGCAAAAACCTCTACATCGCGTTCTATTGCCATGACAAGGAACCGGACAAAATCCGGGCAAGCGAGACGCAGCGTGGGTCGGGAGCAGTCGATGGCGATGACCACGTCACGGTTGTCATCGACAGCCAGCATTTGCACAGAGGGGCATCCACATTTGCCGTAAACCCGCTCGGCACCCAGCTCGAG
>CAIWTR010000599.1 GCA_903915615.1 uncultured Armatimonadota bacterium | reverse complement strand
TGATTGCCCTTTTGCAGGACCTGTTCGAGATCCACAACGACAACATCTGGCTTTTCCGAACCTGGCTTCTGGCGTACAAGCTGCGCTTTTTTCAGATCAGCACCTTGCGAAACATTTCCAGCAAGCTGCAGCGCTTCAACGATGTTGAGCGTGGTTTCTTTGTCCGGATAATCCTGGAGGCCTGGCTTTCCAACGGCGCCTGACACCATGAACTGCGCTTTGAGTGGCGGAAGGAACAAGGTATCGCCGGCTTGTAGCTGTACAGGTGACACGGTTCCAGCCGTTGCAATAGTCGACAGATTCACTGGAATCTGTTGCCCAGCACGCAGGATCATGGCCTTAGACAGCAGTGCCTTGGGCGTTGCGCCACCGGCTGCCACGAGCACAGAAAGGACACCTGGGTCTTTCGGCAATGGCATCGGACCAGGCTTTTGAACCTCACCAAGCACCTGAATATGCGTTTTAGCAATATCCAATTCCTGGAACCACAAAATGTCGCCATCGAGGAGAACTTCGTTCTCCGTCAAATCCAGCTGACCAAGCAGCTTGACCAAATCGATCTTCTTTGGCATCCCGTTACGGAGGAGGGTACAGGTGACCCACTCCGGGCGATCCTGGTTGATTACACCGATCGCACCGATGACATCGATGAGGCGGGAGCCTTCCTTGATACCGACTTTGCCCTGATTCCGTGCGGCACCGATCACGATGATGCCAATCTGAGGCGGAGGAAGCTCGCGAATACTGACTAAAACCTCAGGTCGCTTCAGCTCCTTGCGCACGATGGCGAGGATCTTTTCTCTAAGCTCAGGTGCAGTTAAACCGGCAACATCGATGTCTCCCGAATACGGATACGTAATCTTGCCATCGCCGCGGACGGTAGCCACGATGGAATACTCATCCTCACCAAGCACCTTAATGGTTACTTCATCGCCCACGCCAATCTTGTGTGCCTGCGTTTGTGCGATAGCCGCAAGCGGCATCACACCAGCAAGCATCAACCCTGTGACTGCACCCAGAACAAATGTGCGCCTAACCATGTGTCGATCCCTCATCCGTGATTGACCCGCTCGTCGAAAGGACATCCGCCACCGTAAACCCACCGGTCACCGGCGTACGCGGGGCGCTGTGAGCACCGTTCATCAATGGCAGCTTGCGGTAGGTCTCTTCCCAGTTTGGCAATGTGGACTCTGCAGCTTCAATGGTCGCTGTCGCAGCACTCTCACCAACCTGCGGTGCGTACGGTTGGGAATAGGCATAGTAGCCATATCCATAGCCGTAGCTGTAGCCATAACCGTAGCCGTAGCCATAACCACGCTGGCCGGTCGGCGCTTTGTTGACAACCGTACCAAGAACGTTGATACGCGCCTGACGCAGCATTTCCATGGCCTGCTTGGCGTTGGAACGTCGCGTCTCACCCGCACCAACCACAAACAGAATGCCATCCACCTTGCTTGCAAGAAGCGTTGCATCCGCAACCGCAAGCGTTGGAGGCGCATCGTAGAGAACAATGTCCGAAAGCTCTTGCAGAGCGTTGATGACTTGCTGCATACGGTCAGAGCCAAGCAGCTCAGCCGGGTTTGGAGGCGTTGATCCTGCAGGGATGATACGAATCGGCGAAAGAGGAGTTTCCTTGAGAACATCAGCGATGGTCGCCGACCCAAGGAGCAAGTCCGTCAGACCTGGCTTCTTCTCAACCTTGAAAATCTTGTGCTGCTGCGGACGCCGAAGGTCAGCATCCACAATAATCACACGCTTTCCATCGAGCGCAAGGGCCATTGCAAGGTTTGCCATTGTCGTGGACTTACCTTCACCAGGCACACTGGATGTAACACCCAGGCTGCGAATAGGCGCATCAATACTTGCAAACCCGAGATTAGTTCGCAGTCCACGATAGCACTCAACAATCGGCGAGAACGCTTTTTGTCCGGCAATCAGGCGAAGACCTTCCTCTGGAATACTTGGAACAGCGCCAAGTGCCGTCAGACGCAGACTGCGCTGTACATCTTCAGGAGAGTTGATCCGGTCATCCAGGTATTCCTGAAGCAATGCAAAACAGACCGCGAAGAACAGTGCCAACAGGACGCCGAGTCCGATGTTCTGTAGTTTCTTAGGGCGGATTGGTGCACCAGGAACCGATGAACGGGAAATAATCTTTGCTGGCTTACGACGGGCTTCTTCACGGAGCTTGAGCTCGGCAATCTTCGAGTCGTACATCTTGAACTCGCTCTGTGCCATTTCGAGTTCACGCTGAATCCGGCCCATTTCAAGCTGCCAGTTAGGGAAGTTCCCCAACCGCTCACGTGCCTTGCTAACATTACCGGCGAGGCGCTGCGACTGGACCTGAAGACCACGGATCTGGAAGTCCAGATCTGCCATTTTTGTCTTCGTAGATGCGTATTCAGGGTTTATAACCGCTGAACGAACACCAAGCGTGTCGACGGCTTTCTGGATACGGCGCTTGAGAATATTCGCCTTAATGTCCAACTGAACGACATTGATGTTCGTCGGCTGGTACTTCTCAAGGAGAATCGTCCGCTGCATGTCCAGCTCATCGAGCTGCGTCTTGAGACCCTGGATCTGAGCATCGGCCTCAGGGTTCTCAACATTTGAGAGACGCTTCGGCGCAATCGCGAGCTGCTCAGCAAGCAGCTCGCGCTGACTCGTCAAGGTCGCAATCTGGTTCTGGTTCCCCTGCAGCTGCCCCTCAGCAGCGGTCACATCCGCGAGCTGAAGCTCTTGCCCCTTTGTCAGCTCAACAACCTTATATTGGTTCTTGAAGTTGGCGAGGTCTTTCTCAAGCTTTTCCATCTTGGTGCGCGCTTCGCCACCATTACGCTCCGCAAATTTACGCGCTTCCGTAACCTGTGCGAGGTCGTTGTCTGCTACTTCATGGATGTAGTAATCCAAAAGGACATTGGGGGCATCACCAACCAGCTTCGGGCTCGAACCCTCAGCATAGACCTCGATGATTTC
>CAIWTR010000598.1 GCA_903915615.1 uncultured Armatimonadota bacterium | reverse complement strand
CTTTGCCAGCTGCGCAAGAACGACATCCACAGCAGGATCGTTCTCAACACGTGCGCTTGGCGCATCGGCTTCGAAGTCAGGCACGAGAGGATTCTTTTCCAAGCGGCGCCCCTTCGGCGTGATGTAGTCCGAGAGAGGAATCTGCAGCTCAAAGCCATCGTTGAGCGGGGAGAAAATCGAAACAAGAACCGCACCCGCGGATGGCTTGCCAATCAGCGTCGCGCCACGCTCCTCACGGAGGACGGCACTGGTGATCTCGGATGCACTTCCGCTACGGCGGTCAATCAGCACAAAGATGCGACCCTTAAACGGAGGAACCTTCTGGAGGCGGGTCTTTGAGCTTGGGCCAGCCCACTTGGCAACCGCTGTCAGGTCTTTCGCATCCCCGCCAACTTCACTCGCAAAACGCTCAGCCATCTGGCGGGTCACATTTGTTCCAACGGGCGTGTCCGGGTTACAGAGCAGCGCAAGCAGGTGATTAAGGTTGCTGACAAGGCCTCCACCGTTGCCGCGGAGGTCGATGATCAGGTTTTTAGCGGGAGCCGCATCGGTTAGGAGCTTTTCGACCACTGCTCGGTCATAACCTCGGGTAAATGACCACAGCTTGAACAGCGCGGTTTCTTCATTGACCCACTTCAGGCTGGGGCTGCGATCCGTGCTGAACTGGCCACGCAAGATCATGCAGTAGCGTTGTTTACCGGTGCTTGGGCGGAGAACCGTGAGAAGGGATGTCTCATTAATCTCAGCGCTTGGTATCGCCGATGCCTTGGCACCTTCGATTTCGGTGATGATGTCGCCAGCTTCGAGACCAAGCTTTGCCGCTGGACTGTCTGGCACGACTGCGGAGATCGCGAGGCCGCGGGCCTCCGGGAGTGCCGAAAACCCAAAGCCAAGCTGCGTCCCGGTACGGCGCTGCTCAGCGGCTTTTGGCGTGAACAAGCGAATATGCGAAATGCCAAATTCACGCAAGGCGGTGTTTACAACATTTGTAAATGTCGGCAGGGATGTCGCCTTATCGAGGTCGCCTTTTTGTTTTTCGAGAAAAGCCGGCCACTTGGCAAAATCCACACCCGGTACAAAGGCACGCGTGCTAACCGTTTGCTGGAGGCGCTCCAGAGTGCGCTGCTTTAGTTCGGGCGTGATGGCCTGTGCGTTCACAGCCTGTGTGATGGCTAGCGAGACCGTTCCAAAGGCGGCGATGCGTGTCCATGGATGCATACAGAGACTCAACTTTCACATTCAGATGGATTCTCCCGCATAGACGCTGGTCTGCGACCCGACGTTCATCTGGGATGCACTTTGCGGATAAATCGTGCACAGATAATACCGGCAAGCGGGATTAATCCAATGCCGCGGCTACAAATACAGGTGCAGCGACATCTGCCTCGGAAAGTACCGAGTACGTGGTTCCGGCAGCCGCGATTCGCGATGCGACATCCGAGTCGAAGCACCGGAGGACCATTCTCAGCGGTGGATGGACTTTGTCTGGGTGCCGTACCTGCCACTCCTCCAGCAGTGATTGGGCGACGAGTCCGATTTCAAGGTTCAGTGCATCCACAGATGTTGTTGCAATAAGCGTACTGGCTCTATCGATACCAGCGCGCGCAAGTACAGCCGGCATCGTGGCATCTCCACTAATGATAGGGACTTTTGAGACGGGAAGCAGATCGCGCACGACGGTCTCTGAGCCTTCGATGACGACGACATCGATGCCGTGTTCGACGAGCTGATTGGCAACCGCCTGGCCAACCGTACCATAGCCGCAGAGGACAACATGGCCGGATTTTCTTCGTGCAGCGACTTCTGCGCGGGCCACGATTGTTCCTCCCGCAAGCAACCAGTTTGTAAACAGGGATGAAAACACCGCGATGTTTACAACGCCGCCCACCATCAGGAGAATGCCGGCAACCTTCGCTACGAGCGGCGCATAGCGGAGACTGTAGTCGCCAAAACCGACGGTGGTTACGGTGGTCGTAGCAAAATACATCGCTTCCACCCACGGGATTCCCAGTGTTACATGGAAGATCACGATGCTGGAGACCATGATGGTGCAAAGGCTTAGCGCAAGAAAAACGATGTCTCGTTTCCTCGGTGTGAGCGAGATGGATGGTCGCTGACGCCGTCGCGGATGCGTGATGGAATCAGGACTGCCATGGTTTTGTCGTACCGCTTCTGTAAAGGCTGCAGCGGCCTCAACGGCCGGGCTGAGCACCCTGTGAATGCCGAACTCGCGTTCCAGCCGATTCGAAAGGCGTTCGTTGCTGGAACGCATCACCACACGGACATTGGGGACCGATGCGCGGAGTTCCAAGGCGACCTCAAGGTTCAATGCATCATCTGCGGCAGTTAGGATAGCGGCATCCAATGCGTAGAGGTTGACTTTTGCCCGGACGGTCGCATCCCGCATGTCGCCCTGAATAATGACCGCCCCGGCTCGCTTAGCCACATCCAGGCGGTCATTCCGTGTCTGTGTGTCGGTGATGACGATTACATCCGCGCCACGGATACACAGCAGCTCGACTACTTTTAATCCGAAGCGCCCGAGACCGCAGACGAGGACGCACTTTGCCATGCGCGGAGTGTACCGTTTAGATGGGATTGAAGTGCGAGACAGTTACTTGTTGGGAAGCAAACTTCCGAGGACTCTCATGACTGTTGGTAAGCAATATCAACAACTGCTCTCCTTCTGCCTGATAGTAGAGGATGCTTGTATATGCGGATAAAACCCGGCGTAACACCCGCGGCGTGCTGCATATCTAAGCTGCACTTCCATCCCCGAAAAAGAAAAAACACCCCCAACAAGAAAGCCTTGCGGGGGTGTATTAAGCCGCACCGTTTGCTTTAGACCAAAGCCAGCGCCTGCTCGAGATCTGCGATGATGTCCCGTGGATCCTCAATGCCAACCGACAAGCGGATAAAGCCTGGAGTCACACCCGCGGCGTGCTGCTCATCCGCCGTCAGCTGCTGATGCGTTGTGCTTGCCGGGTGGATGATCAAGCTCTTCGCATCCCCGATGTTTGCCAGCAGCGAAAACAACGTCACGCTGTCAATCAACTTACGGCCCGCTGTTGCGGCCTCTTCATCGGTGCCCGCCAGCTCAAAGCCGACCAGCGCACCGTACTGAATGTTGCCGCGGCTGTCCTTGCGATGGTAGCGGTTCGAAACGGCATGGCTTGGATGCGATTTCAGACCAGGGAAGGTAACAGACTTGACCTTTGGATGCTTCGTCAGATACTCGGCAACCGCAAGCGCATTGCTGGAGTGGCGCTCCAAACGCAGGTGCAAGGTCTCAAGCCCCTGAAGGAAGAGGAAGCTATTGAATGGAGACAGCGCTGCGCCGATGTCACGCATCCCCTGCAAGCGAACTTTCAGCACAAAGGCGAT
>CAIWTR010000597.1 GCA_903915615.1 uncultured Armatimonadota bacterium | reverse complement strand
TGTGCGGCGCTTGCGGATGCCTGTGGTCTGCGGCTGATGGAAGGCTTTATGTATCGCCATCATCCGCAGCATATGTTTGTACAGGGGCTGTTGCTCCGCGGTGATATTGGTGTCCTTACCCGCATCGATACGACATTTTGCTACACCGCGACGGTTGAGCATGCCGGTATTCGGTGGAATCCTGCACAGGGCGGTGGGGCGCTCTGGGATGTTGGTGTGTATGGCATTAACCTTGCCCGGATGTATATGGGGGAGCCGCAGAGTGTCTACTCCCGCTTGGCGATGCACACGGAGACCGGGGTTGACATCCATAACACCGTGGTTTTGGACTACGCTGATGGGCGTCACGCCATCTGCCACTCAGGCTTTGACCAGGCATTTTCCAGCACCGCGACGCTGACCGGGACGCTTGGTTCGATCACGCTTGAGCGGGCTTTTCAGGTCGGTGAGGCTGGCACCCGTGTCCGGTACCGCTCCGGTGGTACTGATGATGTGCAAACCATGGAGTTTCCGTACATTAACCAGTGGCAGCGTGAGCTGGATGACTTTGCGCTGAGCGTGCGGATCCCAGAAACGCCATTGGTTGGCGGGGAAAATGGCGTTGCTCAGAGTGTAGTGATGGATGCTGTGATTCGCTCGGCGCAGTCTGGCCGGCGGGAGGAGATTTAGCATGCCACTTCCTCCAGGTGTTGGCGAAGGGCTTTTGCTCGGCATCACGGTGCTCGTTGGAGCCTTTGTGATACGGCGTATCCGGCGCCGAAAAGCCTTTACCGCGGTGGTTAGAGCGGATCTTCCGCAGTGGCCAAGCACGCAATCGATCACTGCGACGCTTCGTCGTCAGTGGCGCGATACAGCTCAGGATCTCCCGATGGTCGAGCTGAATGTTTTTGGAAAGTCGATCACCGCGTGTCCCGTTGATACCGCCGAGAACCTGGCCACGTATAGCAAATCCACGGGGAAATCGATTGACATCGTGCTCTACGGACTTTGTACATTGTCCGAGGGCGGCATCCGGGCAGCGGAACACCTCATCCGCGACATCGATGTCGTCTCTCCCCCCGATAACTTTGTCTGCATCGTGTCCGTGCAAACCGCGGTGAACGATACCTTTGTGGTTGCGGAAACGCGCGGGGCCCGCGATGAGGCCTGGGGGCAGCTACCCCTCAGGGTTTACCGGGCGATTGTCCTCCGCGGGACGCGCGGCGGTGATGTTACCGTTGACCTGGCTGTCCCGGCGGATGGCACACCAACATGGCCCGGCGGGACATTTGTCCATGGCAGCGTGCGCTGGTTCTGCCGCATCGCGAGTGTCTAATGGTCAGGATGCGTTGAGGAGGGCGTCTGCGATGTCTTCCCATTCATCCTCAAGTGAGCTTGTCGCCACGGGCTCCCCGGCTTTGCGGTACCAGTAAGCGGCATTCATGGCATCCCCTTCCTTCCGATGGAGGTAGGCGTGGACCCAAGATCCTGCTTTTGAGTGGTCATCCTGAAGGAGGTCATGCGCTCCTGTCCAGCTTCCGCGTCGGTCGGCGCCGAGGGATTGAAGGGCGTTTGAGTAGTGATCCAACGTTGCTCCGGTGTCGCAGGCTTGTTTGAAGAGGGTGAGTGATGTCATTACTGGCCGTTTCAGGTTATGAATTGCTTTGTGCCTCATAATATACGATGAGGGAAATTGCATGATCCGACTCGACACGATTAAGACTGTGTATGACCGTGATGTTCGCCCATTTGTTCGCGAGACACCGGTGTACCGAGGCCGTGGCATAGCTACATTTGCGGAGTGTAACGACCTCTATTTCAAAATGGAGAACCTCCAGCGAACAGGCTCGTTCAAGATTCGCGGTGGGTGTGCACGGGTGGCGATGCTCACCGATGCGGAGCGTAAGCGCGGCGTGGTAACGGCATCGGCGGGTAACCATGCGCAGGGGCTGGCCTTAGCGAGCAGCGAAGCCCGGGTTCCGTGCCGTGTGGTGATGCCACGGATGGCCAGTAATGCCAAGGTTGAAGCGACACGTAGCTACGGAGCGGATGTTATTCTCGACGGTGAAAATTTTGATGAGGCTGTCGCTATCGCAAAGGGTATCGCCGAAGCGGAGGGGCGGGTTTTTGTGTCTGCCTACGATGACGATGGCATTATCACTGGACAGGGCTCCCTCGGTGTCGAATTGCTTGAGCAGCTCCCGGATGTCGACACTGTCATCATCCCGATTGGTGGCGGCGGCCTTTTCGCGGGAGTGTCCTGCGCCCTCAAGGAGGCAAAGCCCGGTCTGCGTGTGATTGGTGTGCAGGCGGAAGGCGCGGATGCGGCAGCGCGTTCCTTTAAAGCGGGGCATCTCGTTCCACGCAAGCTGGCCGTAGACACGATCGCCGATGGCATCGCGATCAAAGCGCCAAGTGAGCGGACATTTAGGTATATCCAGCGCTACGCGGATGATGTTGTTACGGTCTCCGATGATGCGATTGCGCAGGCGATTTTATTGCTCCTGACGCGGATGAAGGTGCTTGTTGAACCAAGCGGCGCGGCCAGTTTGGCAGCACTTCTTGAGCACAAGGGCCTTGGCCAGGGACGTACGATTTGTCTGCTTTGTGGCGGCAATATGGACCTCAAGCTGCTGGCCGACATTATTGAGCGCGGGATGATTCGTCAGGGGCGCTATCTCCACATCTTTACTTCGGTCAAGGATAAGCCCGGCGGGCTCGCAGGTCTGCTTGATGCCGTTGCATCCGTGGGGGGCAATATCATGAATGTCGAGCATAACCGGCTGGCATCCGATGTTCGCTATGGCGCAACGGGTGTCGAGCTCCTGGTTGAGACACGCGGCGCTGAGCATGCAGCTACGATTACACGGTATTTGATTGAGCAGGGTTATCCTGTAAGGCCGATTGACCATGTTGGGATTCAGTAGGGTTTAGTCTTGAGGTTTTTACCTGACTGGGTTTTCGCTCAGGATAGTAGTTTTTATTTTTCTGTTGATGCGAACAGCCAGAGAGTCGACCATGTTGGGATTCAGTAACGAGCATCCCTTCCTACCAAACCTTAACACAACCAAATCGATAGCCACGCAGGTGAACTTATTCCAACCCTCCAGCGGTATACTCCGTAGGCCATGAAATGTGACAATGTGACGAGCGACCTGCTACAGCCCATCGTGGCTGCCGGCCGACCCGTGCATTTGCTCGCCCTCGGACAGACCGTTTTTTGGGATGAACCGACGAAAGCCGGTATTCTTGCCCGCATCAAAAACACCACACCGGGCGTGACTGTCACCGTTGGTATACACGATACTGACTACTTCGCAAAAGCATCTCAACATCCCAAAATTGACGTATCTCAGCCCTATGCCATCCTTGGTCACGATGACTGGATGACCCGCGGGCTTTGGTCTGCCGCCGGTGAGCTTCACCGCCTCTTTGGCTCCGAGGATCCGCCACTCCTGTCCGAACTTTCGGGTAAAGGCGGCGTGTCGATTCACGCTGTTCGCAGCAACGCAACTAGTTCAGATGCGACATTATCAAGTCTTACGGCAGCCGATGGCTGGACTGGCATCGTCCAAACTGGATGGAAAAAGGTCACCGTCCGGGATGTTCAGCTCTCTGGAATCCTTCCCTACCTAATTCAGCAGCTGACTGCAACGCTTCAGGCAAGCGAGGTGTGTGTTGATGATGCATCCTCAGAGATACGCCTCCAGCTCATCGCGTGGGTTGAGGCATTCGCCGCTGCAAATCCCGGCGCAAAGCTTGCTGACCTCTATGCCGACATCCTCCCGAGACTCCACGCCCGCGTAAATGGCAGTCATGTGATTGACCACGTGACGCGAACCAGTGAGCTCCTCGCGTTTTCAACCGACACCGCGGGTCTTCCGCGCTTCGCGCTCCTTGCGCTCTTCTTGCATCCCGAGACATTCCGTCAGGCAGCGGCGGCCTACGATGCCGCACTTACTGGCGCAGACATGTACCCGCTTTCCCAGTTTGGGGATGGTGCGACGCCATTTGATGTCTGTGTTCCGGGCAAGGGTCGCGGGACGTTGTTTGTCCACTCCGACCGGATTGAAATTGACTTTGATGTCCGTGAAACCATTTATGGCTCTGTTTGTAACACCCATCAGCTGGCCGAGATTCTAGAAGCAGCCGG
>CAIWTR010000596.1 GCA_903915615.1 uncultured Armatimonadota bacterium | reverse complement strand
GAGGTAATCAAGCAGCTCTGGATGCGTAGGCAGCTCTCCATTAACCCCAAAGTCGCTTGGCGTTGCCACGATGCCGCGGCCGAAGTGGTGTCTCCAGACACGGTTCATCCATACCCGTGTGGTCAATGGGTTTTCTGGACTGGTCATCCACTTTGCAAGCGCAGTACGCCGCCCCGTGGTCTTCGCCGTTGCCGGCGCATCCGGGATATCCAAATTCCCCGGCAGACACTTCAAAAAGCCAGGCTTGATGGGATCTCCCGGGAGGTAGGCATCCCCGCGGCGGTGGATGCGGTATTCCCCAAACGTCGGGCCTGGGTCTGTAACCGCCATCGCCACCGGGACTTGCTCGCGGCTGACCTCAACCATGTCGATATCCTTGCGGACATCCCGGTAGCGCTGCATTTCCGCGCCAAGCCCCGCTTCGATTTCGGCTTCTGCTGGCTGGAGCGAGCCCATTTTTCGCGCCGCCGCCTCCCCCTTGCCGCGGAGAGCACCGTATTCATCGCGCAGCGGTTTTAACTTGGCTTCCGATGCGGCAATCCGGGCTTCGATGGCCTTGCGTTCATCCGGAGTGCACAAATCCATGTCGCGACGCTCGGTGGGAGCAAAGATGGCCGCTAGTCGGTAGTAATCGGCTTGCGGAAGCGGGTCATATTTATGGTCGTGGCACCGGGCGCAGGCAATCGTAAGACCAAGAAATGCGGAGCCAGTCGTCGCGACAAGGTCATCCACTTCATTGGCACGCGTCCGGGCGTTGTTCTCGACAATGTCTTTCGGCCCAGCCGCCAAGTAGCCCGTCGCGACGATGGCAGTTGGGTCGCCGGGCGCAAGCTCATCCCCGGCTAGCTGATGCTCAAGAAATGTGTTGTAAGGCATGTCCTTATTGAAGGCATTGATGACCCAGTCGCGGTACCGCCAGGCATTAGGCCGGTCTTTATCGCCTTCAAAGCCGCCGGAGTCTGCGTAGCGGACGATGTCCAGCCAGTGCCGTCCCCAGCGCTCGCCGTACTGCGGGCTGTCGAGGAGGCGATCGACCACTTTTGGCCAGGCATTTGGAGTGCGGTCCTTTTCGAATGCCTGGACTTCTTCAAATGTCGGGGGCAGGCCGGTCAGGTCAAAATAGGCACGCCGTATCAGGTCGCGGCGACTCGCCGGCGGATTCCAAGTGAGGCCGTTTTTGCGCAAACCAGCATGTACAAACGTATCGATGACCGAGAGGCCATTCTTTGCAGCTTGTTTTTCCACCGATTTGTTGATCGGCGCAAAGGCCCACCAGACTTGCTGTTTTGCATCCCCAAGCGTGCGGCCGAAGTAAGGCGCGCCCGCATCCAGCCAGCGTGTCAAATCGCTGACTTTGCTCTCACTCAGCTTGCCTCCCGGAGGCATTAAGGGAGCCTGACGTCCGGAAACAAGATTATGGATGCGAGATTTACCACCGATGCTCACCGCAAGCACACGCCCCTTGGAGCCGCTGGCCTTGAGCGCAGCTTCGGAGCGGAGATCGGTATGCGACATCACGGTCGAACCGCCGTGACAATCGAGACAGGCATCCTTTAGGATTGGAGCAACACGCGTATCGAAGAATGCCTGATTGACGCTGGGCTGAGCAATCGTCTTCTTTACAGGAGGGGCTGCCGCAAGCGCGAGCACAGGCAGGGCGATTCCTGCGAGTCCGGCGATGACAACCCGGCTTACGATCATTTCTTTAGTCGACCTTTTGCTCGATTAGGGTGCCGAAGCGCTTACCGATTGCGAGCGCCGGGTCCAGAGGAACATCCACTGCAACACAGTCTGCCGGGATACTAATCGTTGGCGTCTGCTTCAGCGTTTTGCCTTCAAACTGCGGGAGGTACGGTCGCAATTCAGTGAGCATCTCCTGCGTCATTTCGCGGATTTCGCGCAAGGTACAGACAGCCGCCGTCAGTGG
>CAIWTR010000595.1 GCA_903915615.1 uncultured Armatimonadota bacterium | reverse complement strand
CCCAGCATCTCCGATCACATCGGGGATTGCGCCTGAATCGGACCCAATCACTGCGATGCCTGCAGCGCCGGCTTCTGCGATGACACGGCCAAATTGCTCTTTCCAGTTACCAACGGTGCGGCTTGGAAGCGCAAACACATCGAACGCACTCATGATCTCTGCGAGTGCGGTGTGATCTTGATTGGGGAGGAAATGCACACGCCCAACAAGGTCATTTTGAGCAGCACGCGCTGCGAGGGCATCCTTTTGCGGACCGCCACCGACCAGCCAACAGTGGACTCTTTGTTCAGACTTAGCGACGGCGTTCAAGAGGTCCATCAGACCCTTTTCTTCGACAAATCGCCCAGCGTAACCCACGATAAAGCGTTCATCCGGAATACCGAAGCGGACGCGGCTGATCCCACGGTTGCGCGGATGGAACTGCGTTGAATCTACGCCATTAGGGAGCACGGCTGCTTCCCCGCGGTAGCCATAGCCCTTGGAAACATCCAGTGCTTCCTCACTCCGCCCGACCAGATAATCAGCTTCGCGGCACGCATAATCCCAGAAATTGGAAAATGGCGGTGGAAGCTTTTTGTAGAGGTTTTGCTCTGTCTCAAGCAAGATCTTCGTCTTAGGAAATTCCTTGCGGATGAGCTGGGTTGCATGCGCGCTCACCAGTGCCCAAGGCTCTTCCCAAATGTCCACGACATCGGGTTGAAAGCCACTCAGAATATGCCGCAGGCCCACATAGGTGTGCATGTGCGATCCGATTCCCGGAAGCCAGGGGAAGACGACAGCGTGATCAGTCATCTGGAACAGCGATGGATGTGGATGTTCGACACCCGTCCACTTGCCATAGAAGCGCCAGGTTCGGGGTGTGATGACCTTTAAGTCAACGGTTCCGAGAGCATGTAGGGCAGCGGCGCGCGGATGCCCCTCCACCGATTTACGGCAGGAGTGACTGATAAGTAGGACGCGTGGTTTCCGCTGGAATCGGTGAGGCATAGGTTAACGGCAGTAGGGTGAGGTTATAGACAGACACATTATGTGGCTTCACCCTGATATCGCAAACCCAGAGTATCCTTCTCTTACGTACGTTAATAGCCGGATTTTGGATTTTTCACACTTATTAATCATAAAAGGACAACTTGACCGGGCTAATCACAATTTTTACTTGATTGATCAACGCAACGGTGCCCGCCGTACCTTGGATAATCTCGGGCGAAAACACACAAGCAATCGCGCCACACTCCACGTTAAACTGTCCCAATTCCCAGCTGGGTAACGTGAGGTTTACGACAATGTTGACGGATGACCAAAAACAGTTCTTCAATGCGAATGGCTATGTGCTTGTAAAGGGACTCCTCAGCCCAGCTGAAGCCGCGGGCTACCGTGAAGAGTGTCACACGCTGGCAACCCGTCTTGCAGACATCCGCGGTATCGAAGACCCCACTTGGGGCAGCGCTGGAACCCGTGGGGTGACACAGCTGCGCCACTGCCATGATGTGCAATTCCAGTCCGCCAAGCTTGCCCAATTACTTCTGGATGACCGCGTCACGAGCTGCGCCGCAGACTGTATCGGCAGCCAAAATGTCCAACTCCATCACAGCAAAATGTTCATCAAGCCAGCGGAAAAGGGATCCCCGTTCCCGATGCATCAGGATGCGCCATATTTCCCGCATGACAACCACTCGATGATTGCAGCCATCATCCATTTTGATGCCGCTCCAATCGAGAAAGGCTGCATCCGTGTGGTTCCAGGATCCCACAAGCTCGGGATGTTGCCACACATCGGGGATGGAGGCTGGCACCTCGACCCGGATGAATATTCGGTGGAAACGGCTACCCCGTGTCCGGCAGCTGCAGGAGATGTGCTTTTCTTCTCCTACCTCACCATCCATGGAAGTGGCATCAACACATCTGATGAAGCCCGTACAACCTTGCTTATCCAAATGCGGGATCCGACGGACCCACCGACTATCCGGACACACGAAAGCCGCGGTCAGGGGATGATGCTTCGCGGAATTGATCCACTTTGCGCAGCGCGTCCAGTATGGGAAGCAGAACCACAACCGGGTCAAGCAATGGGCGGCCAAACGATGGGCGGAACCATGGGCGGCATGTAAATCCGCCAGTGGCATATAAGTTGCCAATGTAACTGACTATGTCAACATCAGCACTTTCGGGTGGCATGCCCGTTCAGGTGGATACAGCTCACTACCAAGCCGCAACGTACGAACAGCGCGAGCGTCTCTACAGCTATGTGGAGCAGGTCAGCCTCGTGTCTGAGCTCGGTGGCCAGAGCGTTATCGAAGTCGGATGTGGCAGTCAGGTGGTTACGGAGCTGCTCCGTATGCGCGGCATCGATGTAACAACCGTTGACTTTGATGCATCCCTCAAACCGGATGTTGTCTGCGGCGTGGAAAACATCCTGCTTCCAGATGCGCATGCCGATATCGCATTATGCTGCCAGGTTCTCGAGCATCTGCCTTTTTCGGAGCTCACAAAGTGCACGAATGAGCTGCTCCGCGTCTGCCGGACGCATGCTGTGATTTCCATCCCGGATGCACGTCCGCACTTTGGCTTTACCTTTATGCGAGGCATCTATCGGTATGCACCAAAGCATGTCGGAATCGAATGGCACCCACTGAGACCAGCGCAAGCGCATACCTTTGATGGCCAGCACCACTGGGAGCTTGGCAAAAAAGAGACGCCACTCCGCGCCGTGCTTGCCGCCTTCAATGCATCCAGCGGAAGCGTGACAAAACACTTCCGCCACGCCTTGTTTCCGTACCACACCTTCTTTGTCATCAAGAAAGTGCGGTAAGTCTAGAAAGCCTGATGCTTAGAGCGTCACATCCACACGGCGTGTTGCCTTGCCTGCAATGACATCCACTGCGACTTGT
>CAIWTR010000594.1 GCA_903915615.1 uncultured Armatimonadota bacterium | reverse complement strand
CCGTGTGTTACGGCCATCGGTTGCTGCACTTCTCGAACGGCAGGCCAAACGAGGCAATGCACACGACTTGGAAGTGAGCGTTGAAATCCGCCGTGGCTTTGCTGAACAACAAGTTCGCTGTCTGAACAGCCAGGCCATCGAAACGGCTTGGGTCATCGACTCATCGGAGCTGTCTATTGATGATGTCTACGGAACGCACTTTGCTCCCTTGCTTACGCAGTCTTAGCAGTTTCGGCCTAAAACCGTTTCTACAAGGTGCGTTTAAGCAAGCAAGCTTAGCGACTTCCAAGAGAAAGTGACCAAATTCCTGCAGTGCCCGATGTAATCCGGCAGCGGATGAACCGGGCGTTTGCATTGACTGCGATGCGGTGCGGGGATGCGATTGCTGGCGTTTCGACACGATAAACCTCGCGCCACTTGCCGGGGGTTGTTGAAATATCGATGGCAAATTTATGACCGCCGGTTGGGTTGACGAAGGCGATTTCCAGTGTTCCGATAGCGCGGGATTGTTGGCAATCGATGACGACATTTGGGGATGTGTCAGACGGTGCGGCCATCCAGCGCGTGCCATTGGAGCCATCTAAAATGTTCGATGCCGAAAACTCCTCAACACGTCGCAGCTCAGGGCGGTTCACCGGTGGGATTTCAAGCGGCGCTGCCGTACTCGATGCTGAAACTCCAAACGACGTCTTTTTGGAGAGTGGCTCGTTTTGACCCGCGAGCTTGATAGGGATAATCCAGCCATCTGTGTCAAACGTCATGTCCTGCGAGACAATCTGGCGGTTGGTTCCGGAGCGACCGAATTCGAGGTGGACAAAGCTCCACTTGTCGGTCCCCGGGTGGTTGATGACACAGCCGTGACCGGGCCCGATGATGCCTGCTTTGACATCCGTGATAGCGATTATGTCCTTGACTGGCTTCACCCACGGGCCTTCGGGCGAACCGCTCGGCGACACCATGTAGGCGTAGTGATAGCGCTCACTGCCATCCAGGGTGTAGAGGTAATACAGCTTTCCCTTACGCGCAAAGAGAATAGGACCTTCGGAGTAGCCCTTTTGCCCCGTGGGAATCTCGAGAGGCTTGCCTATTAGCTGTGTAAGGTCATCCGAGAGGCGGCAGATAAACCTCTGCGACCATGCCATCCAAATGGAGCCATCCGGGTGTTCGTACAGCTCGGCATCGATGGGATGTCCCACCTGGATATCCATTTGCTTCCAGCCGGATGTCTTTGTGATACGGCGGCCATCGGGTGTTCGGAATGGACCAAGCGGTGAATCGGCGACGAGGGTGGTGATGCGATTATCGAGGGTTGGGAAGATGTAATAGCGGCCATTTCGATAAATGGCGCTGCTGGGAGCCCACCATTTTGCATCGAAGTCGGGGTCGACGATAGGTCCGTGAAGTGTCCAAGAGCGGAAGTCATCGGATGTCCAAACGACAGGCACACCGCTGGTCGCAAGTCCCTGGCCTGCGCCATCCGTGGTGCCGTAGCAGTAGTACGGTCCATTGAAGTTGACGATGGCAGGATCGGCAAACAGGTCGGGGATAAGTGCATTGGGGAAGCGTGTGTCGGCGGGTTGACGGGTTTCCTGGTGGATGACCTTGCCATTCAGTCGAGCAGTGATAGTGTTTCCGCGCAGGGTGATGTGTATTTTGTACCAGCGCCCTGTTTCGATTTTGCCTGGCTTCGTGCCACTTGGAATGCCTGGAGATTGGAGTGCGTGGCGGGAGTT
>CAIWTR010000593.1 GCA_903915615.1 uncultured Armatimonadota bacterium | reverse complement strand
AGCTTTCGCCACGCGAGGAACGCGGCCACGATGTAAAACACCAGCTCAATCTGCAACGTCCAGAAGACGCCGATCATGTCCTGCTGCCCGATGAACTTTTGGAACATCGTGATGTTAGCGAGCAGGTTGAATGTCGTCGGAAGGTTTGCCGTCATCCCGAGGGCGATGAGGACCAAAAGACGGCTTACGATACTCACCCAATAAGCGGGATAGAGCCGGAAGATACGGTGGATGATGAAGTCGCGAATCGTCGCTCCTGGCTTGGTCAGCGTGCTCGGAATCAGGTAGCCCGACACGCAGAAGAAGACAGCCACGGCAATCTTCCCAAGGTCGATCGCACCAAGGAAGAGCCACCATGTCACCGACCCCGCCGGGATGGGCTTTTCCGGGTAGCCGATAAATGTGTGGATTTGCTGATGAAAAACATACACAATCACGGCCGCCAGCCCGCGAAGGACATCGATGAATGCCATCTTCCGCGCCGCGATCTTGGTTGTCTCATCCATTGCGTTACCTTAGCACGCGAAGCCGGGAGAACGCACATGTGGGGCTGCTACTAGTTCTTCGTATAAAGGTGGCGGTTCAATTTCGAAACCTCTCCTGTATAAGTTAGTCGTGTCACGAGAGGTCAATTAGGATGGTGATATTTAACTTGGCGGAACTGGCAACGGCATTTATCGAGAAGAAAAACTCGCCGGTTATCATCCATTTATTCGATCAACATATAAGTGGACCCGGTTCTTAGGATTGCATAGTCTCGGAGATGTATGGTCAATGTATATACAAATGGTATGGTCAGTTTATACTTCACCAAGAGATCAGATATGCAAACCATCCAAAAAGCCGAACAACTGAATATTAGAGCATCTGCTGAACAGAAGGCCAAGCTTGCTGAGGCCGCACGGATTCAGAACATGAATGTGAGTCAATTCGTTCTTAGTAAGTCTCTGGATGCGGCAGAAGAAGTCATAGCCGATCAGCGTCTCATTAGAGTTTCCAAGGAAGAATATGACTGGTTGCTGGCCAAACTTGAAGAACCTCCCAAGGAGATTCCAGCATTGCGGGAGCTCTTTAGCCGGCCTAGTGTCTTCGAATCGTGAGTCGCTTTACCGGTCCGCATCCTCTTGAAAAGTCCCACGATTTTCTCGCATTTGACTGTGGCAAGGAACCGCTCAATGCTTTTCTCATCCGACACGCCCTAGCAAACCAAAGCAACGGTAGCGCCAGAACATTTGTCGGCCTTGATGGAAACAGAGTGGTGGGCTACTATTCGCTCGCCGTCAGCTCGGTTCTTTATGATGATGCACCTGAACGGATGGCAAAAGGGCTTGCAAGACATCCCATTCCGATTCTTCTGATGGCTCGCTTTGCCGTCGATGTTGCCTATCAAGGGCAAGGTATCGGCAAAGGTCTCTTCAAAGATGCACTAAAACGCTGCCTTACGGTGGCACGAGCTGCCGGCGTCCGGGCAGTGATGACGCATGCCAAGGATGAAGATGCAAAAGCTCTTTATCTTAAATTCGGGATGACTGAGTGCCCAAGCAATCCATTACATCTCTACCTGCTCATGAAAGATGTTGAGAGACTGCTTGTGAACCCAAACGAATAACGTTTTCGAAGGGCATCGTATGCGTTCATTAGAGTTTCACCATTTTGCCAGTAAACGGATGTACCTAAAGGAGCCTGCAGGATTCTTGGTCTACAGAGACAGTGATCAGCATGCGAAGTACAGGCAAGCCCACAGCTGGAGATGTCATAAGGACACGTACTGTAAAAGCAGCATGAAGCCCGAATAATCTCTGAGCCTGAACCCAACTGGCCGCACACCTCCAACACGCCCGCCCAAGAGGGCCATCATGGTAAAATCAGCCCGCTATGATGGCACGACACTATCGGTCCGGTGGGATCTGTCAGATTATCTGGCGTCCCGTGGAGTAGTGCCCCCGCTGTCGATGACCTTTTTCTGCATCGGCCCCGGTTCGGTGGGCGCACGCATCCCGCGGGGCGCATATCATCGTCGAAACGTTGAACCGGACCCGACTGCACCCCATGGACTACCGAAACACCCTCAACCTCCCTGCCACTAACTTCGCGATGAAGGCAGACCTGCCAACCCGCGAACCCGCCATCCAGGAACGCTGGAATGAGCTTGGCATCTACCAGCAATCCCTTAGCAAACCCGCACCAAAGGGACGCTTCCTCCTCCACGATGGCCCGCCATATTCAAATGGCAACATCCACCTTGGACACGCGCTCAACAAAACCCTCAAGGATATCGTCGTCAAATACAAAACGATGGCCGGTTACGAAGCGCCTTACGTCCCCGGCTGGGACAACCACGGCCTGCCCATCGAAGTCGCCGTCGTCAAAGAGCTCCGCGAGGAGAAAGTCCAGTGGACGCCCGATACCCTCCGTGCACGCTGCCGCGAGTACGCAACCCGCTGGGTGACCACGCAGAAGACACAGTTCCAACGCCTCGGCATCCGCGGTGACTGGGACCACCCATACCTCACGATGGCACCAGCCTTCGAATCCAAAATCGTCGAGACTTTCCTTGGCCTCTGCAAGCAAGGCTATGTCTACCGTGGCCTCAAGCCTGTCCTCTGGGACCCGGCCAACGAAACCGCTCTCGCTAACACCGAAGCTGAACACAAAGACCACATCTCGCCAAGCATCCACGTCGCATTCCCGCTGCTCGCCGGCGGCGACCCAAATGGCGTCTTAAATGCAACTCCTGGTGTCCGCGTCCTCATCTGGACCACAACCCCGTGGACCATCCCCGCGAACACAGGTCTCTCCGTACACCCGGACTTTGACTATGTCGTCGTTGGCACCAGCAACCACGGGCCTCTCCTCGTCGCGGATGGCCTCCTCGCAGATGTCACATCCAGCTGCGCCCTCGAAAATGTCACCGAGCTCCTCCGCCTGCGTGGCTCTGACCTCGTTGGCATCCGCTTTCAGCACCCGCTCCACGCCCTCGATCCAATCTTTGACCGCGAATCACCCATCTGCCCCGCAAACTATGTCACCCTCGACACCGGTACGGGCATTGTGCACACCGCACCTGGCCACGGGCCCGATGACTACATCACCGGAATGAAACACGGCCTGCGCGTGCTCTCCCCAGTGGATGGCCGTGGACGCTTTACCGAAGATGCTGGGCCATTCGTTGGAATTTCAACGGATGAAGGCAACAAGGTTATCCCGCAGGCCCTCACGGATGCCGGAGCTCTCCTCGCTCTCCGCGACTTTTCCCACAAGTACCCACACGCACCGCGCGCTCCTTACAAGCCGCTCATTTTCCGCGCCACCGTGCAGTGGTTTGT
>CAIWTR010000592.1 GCA_903915615.1 uncultured Armatimonadota bacterium | reverse complement strand
GGCGACGCTTGCGATGACATTTGGGAAGAAGAACGTCACGCGGAAGAGTGTGGAGCCAGCGACTTTGAGATGAATCATCCAGGCGAAGAAGAGGGCCAGCGTCAGGATGATACTCCCCGGGACGACCGTAAGGTAGATGTTATGTCCGATGGCAGTGACGAAGTCGCTGCCGCTCTTGAAGAGGTTGACGAAGTTGTCGATGCCAATCCAGACAGGCTTTGACAGGCCATCCCAGCGCGTAAAGCTGTACATCAGGGCATTGATCGCCGGCCAGATCACGAAGAGGCCATAGAGCAATGCGGATGGCAATATTCCGATCCACAAAAAGCGCTTGGTGTCCCGGCTGAGGTGTTTTGGACTCATAGCGCTGGTACTCCGCGTGCAGGTGGTTTGTAGATGTTTGGGTTGCTGCGCACGGCTTCTGCGCCCGCTTCCAGCCGGTCGGCAAACTGCTGCCCGGTGATTGCGCCGCGTAGCAGATCCGCCTGCGCCTGCTGGACCAGCGTCCGGTGCCACTCAATGTAAAGGGTGTTGAGGCGGTCACTGTACATCCGTGTTGAGCCCTCGATCGCATCCACGGCGCTCTGCAATGCACTCGAAATTTTGATGCCAACCTGACAATCAATAACGGGTGTCAGGGAGTCGTTACGCTTTACGTAGTCGCGTGCTGGCTCGATGCTGAGGAGGAACTTCAGGAAGTCTGCAGCGATTTCAGGGTGTTTGCCATCTTTGAAAATGAAGAACGACTCGCCACCGCCGGAGTAAATCGCCTTTGGGTCGCCTGTGCCGCCCGTGACCATCGGGACCGGAAAACAGCCCATCTCAAAGTCATCCGGCAGCGCCTTTTCCATTTCTTTCTTGAGCCAAAGCCCGCAAAAGACCATCCCGGCGCGGCCATTCGCCCATTCCATTTGGGACTCGGTATGCGTCATCGCAAGCGCGCCTTTTTGGAAGTACTTGACCGCGAGCTCCTGCATCAGGTCGGCAGCTTTGACAAACGATGGGTCCAAAAATGCGCCTTTTTTGAAGTCTTCGATGTCGTACCACTTCTCAAACGGCACGAGGCGTTGGTAGCAGCTCAGAATCGTCGACCAGGCGTACTGGGGATACTTCCCTTGGAAGGCGAGCGGGGCGATGCCTGCGGCGAGCATTTTTTCGCAGAGTGCGGTCAGCTCATCCCAGGTCGAAGGGGCACTCCAGCCATGTTCACGGAAGAGCTTTTTAGAGTACCAGCAGGCCCAGACCCCGAGGTTGCTCGGAAGCGCGTACGTCTTGTCATCATAAACGTAGTCGGCGAGAACGCCCGCCCGCAGTGTCTCTTTCCACGTCTTGCCTTCTGCGCCGTAGGCCGGGGATGCCAGTGCATCATCCAGAGGAAACAAACGGCCGGCGGTGATCAGCTTCCAAACGGGGAGGGTACAGCTGGCGAGGTCCGGTGGGTTGCGGCGGAGAACGCGAGGCTTGATTTTTTCATCCACGCGCGGATCGCCCCAGAGGTTGACTTTGACCCCGGGGTGCAATTGTTCGTATTGCCGCGCCATGTCCTTATGCCACTCGATGCCAAAGCCACCTTCGAACACCGCGACCTCAATGGTCTTGGTGTTGTCTTTTGTGATTGGTTCAAAGTGACACCCCGCGGCAAGGAGGGATGCGCTTGCTGCACATCCGGATGCCTGTGTAAGGAAAGTTCTGCGGTCCACGCTTGCATCTTACAAGCAAGCGACGATGTTGTTAACAATCCCATCTTTGATGGCGCCAAGGTGGGGGAAATCAAAACAGCGCCCACTTCTCCACGGATGCAAACCGGGAGACTGGGCGCTGCGGGGCTGATTGTCAGCGGGAGACTAGTTGTACTTGGTGAGGTCCGGGCGGTTTGCCAGGCCATGCGCGATGATGGCTTCGACTTCGGCGCGCTCGGCACCGGTCAGCATCAGGCGTGGCGCACGGACGTACTCGGTTCCAAGTCCGGTTGCCGCAATCGCCATCTTGATCTTCTGCACAAAGTGGATGCCGAGATCCAACCGCAGCAAAGGCATAAACCACTGGTAGATTTCCATCGCTTCGTCGTAGCGCTTTGCCTCGATGAGGTCCCAGATCTTCTGGTTCTCTTCGGGGAAGGCGAGGCCGACGCCGGCGATCCAGCCGACGGCTCCAAGGAGGGCGCACTCCATGACCAATGTGTCAACACCGGCGAAGATTGCGTAGCGGTCACCGACGGCATTGCGGATATCAACGATGCGGCTTGTGTCTGCGCTGGATTCCTTGATGGCCTGGAGGTTTGGAAGGTCTGCGAGCTCAGCGAGCATTTCGGCCGTGATGTCAACCGTGTAGCCAACGGGGTTGTTGTAGATCAGGATAGGCAGCGATGTCGACTTGGCAATCGTTCGGTAGTGAGCCAGC
>CAIWTR010000591.1 GCA_903915615.1 uncultured Armatimonadota bacterium | reverse complement strand
CTTAGCGGAAAGCTGACCGGCTGCGGCGAGCACACTATCGCGTATCTGCTCGGCATCCAGCCGGACACGTGGGCCACGCGTAAGCGCAATGTTCTCAGGGTCCGCAGACCTTTGGGCCGGTGGTACTGTCGCAGACTGTTTATAGGTATCAGACGTCACTATCAATCGATGAAGTTTCTTGGTTGACCAACCATCCTTCATAAAGCGGACGGCAATGTAATCCAGCAGCTCTTGATTGGATGGAAGCTCACCCTGGGTACCAAAATCGTCCAATGTCTTGACAATGCCACGCCCGAAAAATGCCTGCCATTGCCGATTGACGTAAACACGTGCTGTTAGGGGATTCGATGAACTTACCAGCCAGCGTGCAAAATCCAACCTTGATTTAGGAACAGCTTGGTCACTTGGCGATTTTAGAATGGCTGGAATGGCCGGCGTAACCGCTTCACGCGGTTGAAGAAATTCACCACGGTGATGTAGCTGCGTGCGTCTTGCATCGTTTGCTTGACGCTCTTTCATCACCAACGACATCGGTGCTTGTGGTAGCCTCTCCAGTCCTCCGATTTCACTGACGATGTCCGCAAGCTCAGCCCGCGTCTGCGCAAAGGCAAATATAACCGAATCAGATGCAGTGCCTGCAACAATCGCGTCCTGAACATCTGGCTCAAGTGCAGATGTAGGTGGCGAAAGACTCTCAGCAGACGACCAGCGGAACTTTCCGATTCCAGCGGCGTAGTACTTTTCGCAAAGCATCCGAATGGTAAGCCGCTTACCCGTAACTGGTTTGCTAAGGGATAGCCAAGCAGTGTTGTTACGACCAATGTTTCCGCCAGGGGACCACGATGTCAGGAGGTCGCCGTCTACTGCATTTTGCGGAGATGTTCCTCCTGGAACGGCTAATGTCTGGCGTGAAAACTGGACAGGCTTTCCATCAATATCGACAGTAAGTTCCGTAAGCGCAAAGTCACCGAGAGGGCCTTCGTACGCCGTTCGACCCGGTCCGTCTTGCGGGAACATCGCGTCTGCCATCGTTTCAAGTCTAAGCGATCCGATTGTTTGACCAGTCACGTCATAGGTGATCGTGTATGTGTCAGACTTTCCTTGATCTCCGCCTGCGAGAACAATTCCAGAACCTAAGTGTCGAAGTGTCGGCAATGTTGATGTCAGTGAGGAAGGTTGGAGCGTTGTGAATGGATGTGTCCGCTTTCGACTCTCGGACATCCACATTGAAAACTCAGCGTCAGGGTTGACCTTTGTCGTTTGCGTGAGTTGATTTACCAGCGCTGCAACTTTGAACTTGCCAACGGTGTGGTTTCCGCCAAAATCCTGATGGATGGTGATGCGTACACGTTTTCCCGCTGCAATGGATTCTTTGAGGGTTAGGTCTATGTACTGATCACGTCGCCAATCTCGACTTGGGTCATGGATGGCCCAGCCTGACTTTGGGTCGTTGTCGATCACACCGGATGCAGAAAATCCTTGCTGCTCCGCTGAGGCCTTTGCCGAGCGGATGTCGAGCTTCTTTCCATCAGCCTCCACATCAATACCCGTGATGACAAAGTTGCCGTGGTCTGTACGTCCTGGTCCAGCATTGCCCACTGTGAGAGCCGTGATTCGCAAGGCATTGGTAGTGGAACGTGGTGAAACATCGATTGAATAGGTATCCGTTGGAGTCGTGATGCCACTAGCTGTGATTGTTCCGTCGGGATTAATGGACAGCTTGGCTTTCTGGGCATTCACTGACTGGACATCAAGAGGTCCCTCAATCCGTGATGCAACAGGATTCCACTGACTAAAAATGTCGGCACGTAGCGTCTTCGCCTTTGCTTGATTAGTCTTGATACTCGCCTTTTGAACATCTGTATAGGCAGCGAATTCTGGTTCATCTGCGTTGTTGAGGTAAGCGAACAAGCGGTAGTAATCAGTGTGCGTGATCGGATCAAACTTATGCGTATGGCATTGAGCACATCCGACTGTTAGGCCTAACCAAGTTGTTCCCGTGGTCGCCGCTCGGTCTACAACCGAAAGGAAGCGGTATTCATTGGGGTCAATGCCACCTTCTTCATTCATCATCGTATTGCGATGAAACCCAGTCGCAATGCGTTGTGCATCTGTTGGAGATGGGAGCATATCTCCGGCTAACTGCTCAATCGTAAATGCTTGGAATGACTTATCGCTATTGAATGCGTTGATAACGTAGTCACGCCAAGGCCACATCGTCCGCGGGCGATCCTTTTCGTAGCCATTCGTATCGGCATACCTGGCAACATCCATCCACTTACGCGCCCAGCGCTCGCCATAACTTGGGGCTGCCAACAGCTTGTCAACCTGACGCTCATAGGCATCTGGTTTGTTGTCTGCGAGAAAAGATGCAATCGTCGATGGGGTTGGAGGCAGCCCGGTGAGATCGAGGGAAACGCGACGAAGTAACTCTAACTTCGTTGCTTGTCCAGCAGGTTGAAGGCCAAGGCGTGT